>CAZKGY010000040.1:0-9698 GCA_964552305.1 uncultured Comamonadaceae bacterium | reverse complement strand
TGGGCATGCTCCTGAGTTTGCTTCACCGCATCCACCTCGGGCATGCCTCCGTTCAACGGGGAGAATGGCTGAGGGAAGTCCATCGGGGCCGTGAACTCGGAGCGATGACTGTCGGCATCGTAGGATACGGCCACATGGGCCACGCCTTTGCCCAACGCTTGGCGGGATTTGGATGCCGAGTCCTCGCCTACGACAAGCACAAAGATGGTTGGGGGGAATCGCCCACCGTCGGGAAACCGCATCCGCACGTCACGCCAGTCGGGCAGAAAACCATGCTCCAAGAGGCGGATGTCGTAAGCCTGCACCTTCCATGGACCGACGAGACCAATGGGCTGGTGGACGACGCGTGGTTCGAGCAATGGGCGAAGCCCATCGTCCTGTTGAACACCTCCAGGGGTGGCATCGTGCGTTCCGAAGCGCTGCTTCGGGCACTGGATGGAGGACTTGTCACGATGGCCGGCTTGGACGTCGTAGACACCGAATCACGTTCCCTCGAAGGCGTGGCTCGAGGCGACTCGTTCGAACGGCTCAGCCGACACGAACGCGTCTTGTTCACGCCTCACGTGGCAGGTTGGACCCAGGAGAGCTTGGTGGGCTTGGGCGCAGTGTTGGCTGACAAGGTGCTCAACGCATGGTCGGCCGACGGCACAAAAAAGCCCTGACCCGAGGCCAAGGCTTTTCAATGCGTTGTCGAACGATCACTGCTCGTCCAAGGCCTTGCGTCGGCCTGTGGAGTACAGCACCTTCAGCGCCGATGCTTCTCGCAGTTCGTTCTTGATGTCGGTGACCAAGCCCATTTTGGTGTCCTGGTCGACTTTGAGAGACACCCACATCTTGCTTTGCTCGGCTTCGGCCAACGTCAAACGCTCGCGGTCCACCCAGTCCTGAATGGCTTCAGGCCCTGAATAGCTGTCGTTCAACTGAACGATCTCCGTGGTTCCGTAACGCTTGTCAAGGGGCTTGCCGATGTTGATGTACCGAATCAAGTGCTTTTTCTCAATCTTGTAGAGTTCGGTGGCTTCTGGACGAATGACCGTCACCTTTTCTTCCTCGGTCCGCAACACCGTTGCAACCATGAAAAAGAACAGCAGCATGAAGACGATGTCAGGAAGCGATGCCGTCGAAATGGCACCCATTTCCCGCTTTCCACCTTTGCGAAATTTTCCCATGACTCAGATCAATCGTTGCGTTCCACATCCGCCTCCGAAATGCGCTGCGGGTACACCGCACGAACGGCGCTGATGCGCGCGAGCGTTTCGAGGTCGTCTTTGTTCTTGTCGTAAGCTTCTTCCAGCGCGGCGTAGGTCATGCCAAACTTCGCGAGGGCCAACTCGTTCCTCAATTCGTTCACTGCAGAGGTCAATTCGTTCTGCACCTGCATGTAGGTGTCGTACGACGTGTTCCTGTCTGTTTGCAGCGAAATGACCGCTGACGCAGGCAACTGCTTGTAGTCGCCTCCCAGCAATTCAATGGTGGTCAGCTTGTCCTGCCAGCGTTCCAAGATTTTCGCGAATGCGTCGCGCTTCTTGTCGTCCGGCGCAGCCTTCACGTACTGTTGATACTCGGCCACCCGGGCTTCCACGTCGGCCTTCCGCACCCACTCCCGCTCAGGGAAGAGAAGGTTCTTTCCCGACGCGTCGTAGATCGTCGACACGTCCCGGTTGGGTCCGACCGTCTTCCGGCCTACAGGGTGTGACATGACGCCGTCGCCGGAGGCAATGAGGAAGTCTTTGGCGGCTGCCTTGACGTCGCGGATGTCCATGGGATTGTTTTCCACCAACAGCGCGTCGTTCAAGTTCACCAGCGCAACAAACACGTTCCGTTGCTTCACGTCTGGTTGTTCAATGTCGTCGGGCACCGGTGGCGGCAACTGGCGCTTGATGCCCTCATCCGAATCGATGGTCGTGGTGACGAGCCAAAAAATGAGGAGCAAAAACGCGATGTCCGCCATCGAGCCTGCATTGATTTCTTGCAATTCGCGGCGTGCCATGGTCTTACTTGATTGCTTTGTTCACCTCAGCGAGCAAAATCGATGCCAAAGCCACGGCGCCGAGCAGGTACACGAAGTACATGCCGCCTCCGGCGAACATGCTCTCGCCTTCTGTCACCGTGATGCCGCTTGCCTCGTAAGCTCGGAGAACCGTCGAATCAGCCAGCACGTAGAAGCTGACCAACCCAATGACCGCAAACGCTCCAATGCCCATCAACGTACCCATGCGCTCTTTCAAGTTGGTCACGAAGAAGTACAAGCCAAACAAGATGGCCGATGCGCCACAGGCAATGCCCACGGCGTAGATGATGTAAAAGAGGTTGTCCAACAGCGCGCCATAGCGCTCCTGGCCCTCAACGAACGTCTCGTCCGCGCCGCTCCTTGAAGTGATCAGCACGCAGAGCAAAGCTCCCGCGACAATCACCGCAATGCGGACGAATGAGAGGATCGTTTTGGTTGTTTGATCTCCCATGGCTGGATTATTTGCCTTCGAGCTTGCGCTTGTACAACAAGTCCACGAGGTCCATGCTGGCTTCCTCCATGTCAAGCACGATGCTGTCAATCTTGGACAAAATGTAGTTGTAGAAGATCTGGAGGATGATGGCCACGATCAAACCAGAGACGGTCGTGATCAAGGCCACCTTGATGCCTCCTGCAACGATGGACGCGTTGATGGTGTTGGCCTCGGCAATCTTGTCAAAGGCCGAGATCATCCCGATCACTGTACCCATGAAACCAAGCATTGGCGCCAAGGCAATGAACAAGCTGATCCAGCTCAAGCCGCGCTCGAGCTTGGACATCTCCACGCTTCCGTAGTCTTCGATGGCCTTGGCCACCTCCTCGTAGCTGCCAGAGCTGCGGTCAAGGCCTTGGTAGAAAATGGAAGCCACAGGTCCGCGGGTCTCACGGCACACCTCCTTGGCTGCGTCCACACCCTTGCCGAGCGCGCCTTCGATTCCTTCGAGAAGCTTGCCCGTGTTGGTGGTCGCCATGTTGAGGTAGATGATGCGCTCGATGCTCAATGCAAGGCCGAGAATCAAGCAAATCAACACAAACGCCATGAACGTGGCGCCCCCTTCAATGAAGTACTTCTTCACCGTCTGGTGGAAGCTCAACACCTCACGGGTTTCCTCGACCACTGGCTCAGCAGGGGCCTCGGGCTCTTCCACAGCCACGGGTGCAGCAGCGGAATCCATGGCAGCCGAATCGGCTTCCACGGCATCGTTTTCTGCAACCAACTCGGTGGTTGCGTCTTCTTGTGCAATCGCAACTTCAGGGGCTACGAACATCACCAGCCCTGCAAGTGCGAGGAGGGCAAACAAATTCTTCATGACGAATTCTAGTTGAAATGGATAAACAATTGCGGAGAGACAGGGATTCGAACCCTGGAGGGGTTGCCCCCAACACGCTTTCCAGGCGTGCGCCTTAAGCCGCTCGGCCACCTCTCCCTCCCCCGTTGGGGCTGGATGTCCAAAGTGCAGGGCGTCGACGGATTTCGGCGCAACACGCTTTGGGCGCCGCAAATTACCCCACAAACCACCACTTGACAAAAGAAAACACCTCGCATTCGCTTCAAGCTGCAAGGGACGCGCTCAAGAAGGCTCAGAATCAAGGCCACTGGCGCCTGCCGGTCCATGCGCTTGGGCCGTGGTGTGGCGCTGAGGCGTCAATTCGCCACGCAGGTTTTGGGTCATGCGTTCGCGGATGACGGCGGGGTCGTCGGTGGAAGCCAGCACGTGCATGAGCTTGGTGATGGCCGCCTCTGTCGTCATGTCGTAGCCAGGCATGACCCCACAACCTCCAAGCATGTGGCTCGAAGCATAGAGTTCGGGGTGCACTCCTCCGTGGCCGCATTGCGTGACGTTCACCATGGCCACCCCTCGGTCTCTGGCCTGGCGCAGCATGTCCTTCAACAAGGTGGATGTCGGCGCGTTGCCGCTCCCGTACGCCGCCAAGACCAACCCTCGCAAATCTGGCCATTCCAAGGTTTGCTTCAGCAGATCCATCGGCATGCCAGGATACAGCGACACCCAGGCTACTTCTCGACGCATTTGAGGCATGACCTTGAAGGCCTCTGCGGGGCGGTACAGCGCCGAGGGCTGGTACTGAAATTCCACCCCCGCTTCCACCAAGGGCGGGTGGTTGGGGCTGACGATGGCCTGAAGGCTTTGGGCGCTTTCCTTGTGGGTGCGGTTGCCACGCATCAAGTGGTTGCCAAAGTACACGGCAACCTCCTGGATGGCTGGCTCCCCATCGAAGGTCTCCGCGGCAAGCATCAGGGCACTGATGAGGTTCTCTCGACCATCCGTCCGAGGAATGCCAATCGGCAATTGCGATCCCGTGAAGATGACGGGCTTCCTCAAGCCCTGCAGCATGAAGCTCAACGCCGAAGCGCTGTAAGCCATGGTGTCCGTCCCGTGCAACACCACGAAGCCGTCGAACCGGTCGTGGCATTCTGCCACCGTCAGGGCGAGGCTGCGCCAATGCTTGGGCATGACGTCGCTGCTGTCAATCGGGGTGTCAAACGACACCGCCTCCACGCGGATGCCCGCTTGCGCCAATTCTGGGACGTGCCTTGACACCTGGCTAAAATCCAGAGGCACCAAGGCGCCACTGACCTTGTCGCGGACCATGCCAATGGTCCCCCCCGTGTAAATGACCAAAATCGACTTCATGACCCGGCCATCACAGGGTGATCCTTCAATTGGAACAAGCGCTGGGCGTTGGCCGTTGTCACGTGAGCCACCTCGTCGACAGTCACGCCTTTGGCCCGAGCAACCGTGTCTGCCACCAGGGCAACGTAACTCGATTCGTTCCGCTTGCCACGGTGTGGTACAGGAGACAAATACGGGCTGTCTGTCTCGAGCACCATGCGCTCCAACGGGATGGAAGGCAACACCTCGAACAGCCCGCCATTCTTGTACGTCGCGACTCCCCCAATGCCGAGCATCCAGCCGGGGTACGTCAATGCCTTTTCCGCCTGCTGCGCGGTTCCCGTGAAGCAATGGATGACCCCTGTCAACCGCTCGTCCATCTCCTCGTCGAGCACCTCAAACAACTCGTCGAACGCCTTTCTCACGTGAATGACGGCCGGCAGAGACAGGTCCTTGGCCCACTGTAACTGGGTGCGCAAAGCCTCGATTTGGGCAGGAAGCGTGCTGGTTTCCCAATGCAAGTCCAACCCAATTTCTCCCACCGCCACCCAAGGCGAAGCAGGGTTGGAGTTGCGCAAAGCCGCTTCGATGGTGGCCAATTCCTCCTGCCAGCCCTCCCCCACGTGGCATGGATGAAGGCCCATCATGCCGCAGCACTGTTGGGGCCAACGGTCCATCATGTCGTGAACCCGTGGGATGCTCTCCGCGTCGATGTTGGGCAGCACCAGCAAATCCACCCCCAATTCCTTGCACCGCGCCATGGCTTCGGCACGATCGCCATCAAAGGCCGGCTGATACAGGTGGGTGTGGGTGTCTACGAGGTGCATGGTGGTGCGAAGATAGCAGTCGGGCTACCTTTGAGACGTGGTTGATTCGTCGTCTCCCCGGTTTTTGATTGCGCGGTTCAGCGCCCTCGGTGATGTGCTGCTCATGCAGCCCCTGATCACCATGCTCCGGCGGGAATTCGGGGAGAACGCCACGGTGGATTTGATTTGCCTGAAGCGCAGCATGCCGGCCGCCTCCTTGTTGTCTGGGCTCAACCAAGTGCACGCCATCGAGCGAGGTACAGGGGAAGTCCTCGAGACGTTGAAAGGCATGCAATACCACCACCTGCTGGACATGCATGGCTCGGTGCGGTCCAGGTCGTTGGCCAAATCGCTCGACGCCTTGACGTTCCAGGTGGACAAACAGTGGTGGAACCGTTGGTGCCTGACACGAGGCTTGCGCCGCGAACCTGTGGAGCCATTTGTGGATCGATGCCTCGACGCAGTCAAGGCCTTCAACTTGCCCAAGCCAGCGCCCGACGCATGGGGAGAAGCGGCATGGGGAACGATGCGGTTGGAAGGCGCCTTGCCCCATGCCTTGAAAGGTCGCAAGGATCTGCTGGTGCTCTCGCTCGGATCATCCCAACCGGGCAAACACCTTTCGAATGACGTCGTTGAAGCCACCATCGCCACCGCCGAAGACCAAAAACAAACCGTGGTGTTGGTGGGCGGCTCCGACGTGCAACCCCGCTGCGAAGCCCTCGCCGCCCGGCACCAAGGGGTGCTGAATGGCGCCGGGAATTGGACCTTGACGGAGGTGGCCCTCGCCATCCGAGAAGCAAACGCCCTGGTTTCCGGGGACACGGCCACCATGCACCTTGGGGCGGCGTTGGGCGTTCCCACCTTGGCGGTTTGGGGCTGCACCAGGCCTGCCCTGGGGCTGGCACCGTGGCGCCCTCACCCCCAAAGCGACTCCATCCTGCCCCAACGGCCTGCCCAAGCAAGGCCATGCTCGAAGCATGGCGCAACGTGTCGACACACGTCTTCCAAGGACCCCATGGACCCCAAGCGTTGCGGCCAATTCGTGGATCCAGAACGCGTCCGGGCCTGGATTCAGGAGGTGGTGGACTGACCTTCGTCAAACAAGGCCTTGAGCTCCGTGGCCTCGGCGGGCTTGAGCTTCCCCGCCAAAATCAACCGCAGTTGACGACGCCTCAGTGCGCCATCGAATCGCTTCCGCTCCTCGTTCGTTTGAGGCTCAATGCCTGGTACGGCAATGGGTGCACCCAACTGGTCGACGGCGACGAACGTGTAGTACGCTTCGTTGCACCGACGCCGCTCCCCTGTCGCCGAATTCTCAACCATGACCTCGAGGTAGACCTCCATGGATGAATGGAACGCCCGGGTGACTTGCGATTCGATCAGAACCACGTCGCCCAACTTGATGGGTCGGTCAAACGACACGTTGTTCACCGCCGCCGTCACCACGACCCTGCGGCAATGGCGGTTGGCGCTCACGGCCGCGGCCACGTCCATCCAGTGAAGCAGGTTGCCTCCCATCAGGTTGCCCAACGTGTTCGTGTCGTTGGGCAATACGATGCGCACGGTGGAACTGAAAGTTTCTTGGGGCTGACGAACTTGCTTCATGGTGTCGATGTTTGTGATTCCAAACGCTCAACAAATGTCGTATACCTTGCTCAAGGCGCTCCACATCATTTTTGTGGTGACATGGTTCGCGGGACTGTTTTACATGTTCCGCCTGTTTGTCTACCAACGGGAAGCCCAAGACAGGGCAGACGGCCCTGTGCGGGAGGCCCTTGTCGACCAGTTCCGCCTCATGCAACGTCGGTTGTGGCTCGCCATCACGTGGCCCTCTTGCCTGTTGACCGTCGGCTTCGGCGGCGCCATGGTTTGGAACGTTCCTGCCCTGTTGATGCAACCTTGGATGCACCTCAAGCTGACCTTCGTGGCCTTCCTCTTGGCCTACCAATGGTTGGGCCACCGCATCTGGCGCACGCTTCGCCGACAGGATGCACCCTGGTCTTCCACCACCTACCGCTTGCTGAACGAAGTGCCCACCGTGATTTTGATCGCGGTGGTGTTTTTGGTCGTGTACAAGGACCAAATCTCCTGGATCGCAGGTGTTTTGGGCATCATGGGCGTGGCCCTCGGACTCACGGTGGCCGTTCGGCTATACAAGCGCTTCAGGGAAAAAAGCCAGCACTGAAGCAAGAAAAAAGGGGCGCCCGATGGGCACCCCTTTCCTTTTCATTCACGTTTCATGTTGGGACACTTTTTGGCCCCAACACTTGGAGCCATGAAGTATCCTTAGTGGGCAACCAACAACTTCTTGCTGGTCACGAAGTTTTTCGAGTGGATGCGCAGCTGGTACATGCCGGCTTCCAAATCGCTGGCGTCAAACATCAGCGGCATGGGCCATCCGGCATTCAGTTGGCCGTTGAACAACGGCATGACCTCCTGACCTGCCATGTTGAACAACGACACCTGGGCTGTCGTGCCGAGCTCCTCGGTGAAGAGCGTCACCTGCGTCATGCCCGTGGTGGGGTTTGGCATCAAGTCCAACACCTTGATGAGGTCCTTGTAAGACACCATCGTTTGGTCTTCGCCGTCTTGAAGACCACCCTCTTCCTCGTTGATGCAAGGCGCGCCCGTGGCGTGCACCTCGTAGTGGAAGGTGGTCGTGTTGCCAGAGCAGTCGGCCACGGTGTAGGCGCGATCGAGCGTCCAAGGCAAGCAGCATTCCAACTCGCCAAAGATGTCCCCTGAGGTGTTGAATGGCGCGCCATCAAACGTGCCGCTGCAGTAGAACCAACCGCTGAATCCGTAGTTGCCATTCTTGTTGTTTGCGCCTTCACCCATTTGGAATCCGAAGTAGCCGGAGACAGGCTGGTGCATCAACGTCATGTCTGAGCCTTCGTACTCGCCCCAACCTTGGGCTTCACCCGAGGTCATGATGGAGTATTCCCACTCCATGTGGTCGCCCAAGCCACAGTCGTTTTTGAAGCTGTGGTTGCCCGGCTGGTTCTGCCATTCAAACCAATCCAAAGGCTGGGTGAATTGGGCTTCAAGTTCCCAACCGGCGTCGGGGTTGCTTTGAGACACAAGCGTCATGTAGTACGTCATGGTGCCATCCACGTTGTGGGACACCGCGCCGTCGATGAGGCTGTAGAAGTCGTCGCCTGGGAAGTTGAACAAACGCATCGCGTGAGGAGTCAAACCTTCGCAAGTGAGACCCTCGTCCATGCCTTGAGGTTCGGAGATGACACACCAGTGATCCACCGTCTCGGAAGGGGTGTATTCTCCTTCGTAGGTTTCGGTCAATGAGATGGTCAAATCGCCACCGCACGCGAAATCAACCGCCTCGAGTTCGCAAGCGGCTGGCACCGTGATCGAGCCTGAGAGGTCCTCGCAGCACACGTCCACGATCTCTCCGTTCTCCAGTCCACAGGAGAACGTGATCTGAGGCAAGCTGGTGTCGATGACAGAAATCGTCTGGCTGGCAGAAGACTCGTTGTCGCATGCATCGGTGGCAGTCCACGTCAACACGATGTCGTAGACGTTGTCGCATCCCGACTCGATCGTGTCGGTTGTGAGCACAACCTCCCAGTCGCTGCAATTGTCCATGACCTCCACGTCGCCGTAGGTGGGCTCCTCAGTGCACTCGATGCTGTAGTCGGCGGGCACAGAAACAAATTCTGGGGCAGTCGTGTCTTCCACGGTGATGGTTTGCACCACCGTCTCGCTGTTGTTGCAGTCGTCGGTGGCAACAATGGTGCGAAGGATTTGGAAGTTGTTGGGGCAAGACAGCCCAAGCGTGTCCAACGCGTAAGAAATGGTCACTTCGCCGCAGTTGTCCACGGCTTCCGCGTCATCGAACGTCACGTCGTCACTGCACTCCACCGTGTAATCGGCAGGCACAAACGTGAATTCTGGTGCAGTCGAATCGTCAACGGTGATGGTCTGCTGGGCCGTCGTGCTGTTGTCGCATTCGTCGGTCGCAATCCACGTGCGGACAATTTCGAAGTTGTTGGGGCACTCCAATCCAACCGTGTCCACCGAGTATTCAATCGTGACTTCGCCACAGTTGTCGGTGGCCGTCGCATCCTCGTACGTCACGTCGTCGCTGCACTCCACCGTGTAGTCGGCAGGCACAAACGTGAATTCAGGCGCCGTGGTGTCTTCCACTGTGATGGTCTGCTGGGCCGTCGTGCTGTTGTCGCATTCGTCCGTCGCAACCCACATGCGGATGATTTGGAAGTTGTTGGGGCA
>CAZKGY010000039.1:0-9872 GCA_964552305.1 uncultured Comamonadaceae bacterium | reverse complement strand
GGCCGAGCACGGCGCGGGCGTGCAACTCGAACTCGGTGAAGTTTTGGGTTCCTGCCAGCGTCACCATTCCCGTGTCGTGCGGGCGGGGAGAGAGTTCCGAGAAGTACACGGTGCCAGGTTCGCCATTGCGTGGGTTTTGGATGAAAAATTCGACGCCCCAAATCCCACTGCCGCCCAATTCCTTGGTCACGGCTGCCGCCATCTCTTGCGCGGTCGCCAACAGCTCAGATTCCATGACGGCGGGCTGCCAGCTTTCTTGGTAGTCGCCGCGTTCTTGGCGGTGGCCGATGGGCGCGCAAAACAGCGTGTTGCCGTTGTCTTGGGTCAAGGTCAGGAGGGTGATTTCGTAGTCGAAATCGATGAAGGCCTCCACGATGATCTCGGCGAGGTCGCCGCGCGAGCCTTCGAGGGCGTAGTTCCACGCGGTCTCGATGTCGGCTTCGGTGCGGATGACGCTTTGGCCTTTGCCCGAGCTGGACATGAGGGGCTTCACGACGCACGGCATGCCCACCGCCGCCACGCAGTCTTGCAACTCGGAAAGGGAGGTCGCGTAGCGGTACGGAGCCGTCTTGAGGCCGAGGTCCTTGGCGGCGAGGTCGCGAATGGCCCGTCGGTTCATGGTGAAATGCGCGGCCTTGGCCGATGGCACCACTTGGATGCCCTGCTTCTCGTACGCGTAAAACCGCTCGGTGCGGATGGACTCCACCTCGGGAACCACGAGGTCGGGCTTGTGTTTCGCCACGAGGGCGTCGAGGGCTTCCCCGTCGAGCATGGAAATGACCTCGTGCTCGTCGGCGACTTGCATGGCCGGAGCGCCGGGATAGGCGTCGACCGCGATGACATGTTGTCCAAGTCGTTGCAGGGCGATGACCACTTCTTTGCCCAGTTCGCCTGAGCCGAGGAGCATGATTTTCTTGTTCATGGGTGCAAGTTAGGGGAGCGTATGGCTGTCCATCACTGGGCGAAAGGGGTGTCGCTTTTGAAGTTGCGTTGGATGAAGTCAAGCGCCGCGTCCAACACTTCTCCCATGTTCTTTGCGCGCTTGAAATTCACGTCGCCGGTGAGTCCCCACAGTTCCATCTTCAGGGCGTCGACATGGGCTTCGCCGGAGATTTGGTCGGCCTTCATGCATTGAAGCAATTCGTTCAACCGAAGCCGCTCCCCGGCGGCCCGCCTGGCGAGCAAGGCCCGTTCCTCCTTGACGTATTGCTCGATGGATTCTTGGGGCAATGCCTCAGCCGTCATGTCCGCTAGCGAGGCGTTTTCCGGAAGGTGCTCGGGTTGATACACCTTGGCGTTGCCCTCGTAGCTCTGCTGGTCAAAATCAATGGCCCGGATACGGTACTGGATGCGGTCAAAGTCCTGGGTGATGACCACCACGTAGTTGTAGGACCGCATGTCGCCCAGGAGTCGAAGGAAGCAGCGTTCGTTGAATTTGACGAACTCTTTGGCCAAAGCACGTTGGTCTTGCAGAGGGAGGGAAGGGAGCTTCTCTTCGATGAATACGTCACCTGGAATGCCGACAATGTGCTCCTCGATCAGGGTGTTGCCATGGACGAGAAAATTGATGCGGTTGGGCGACAGCAGTTGCTCCAGTTCAAGGCCGTAGACCCGTGATGCGTCGCAGCGTTTGATGTAGAGAAACAGGTAGTTGTCGTTGATGACGTTTCTCACCTTGATCCGAAAGGGCTTGGTGTTGCCAAACGTGCAAAACGCAATGCTGTCCACCGTCAAAAAAGGGAGGATGGTGTCGCTTCCGTCGGCGTGAAGGATGGAGTACAGCCGCTTGAGGTTGGTCACCAATTCATCGCGCTCGCCTTGCGGATAGAGGCAATCAACCCACAAGGTGTCGCGGTCGTCGCCGTCCAAAATCGCCACGCTCCCCTCAAACCTCAGAAGGTCTTCGTAGCTCACGGGGATGCCCATGGCGCGCCCGTGCTGGTCGAGGTAGGTCTGCAAGGCGGGTAGGACCGGGTAGACCTGTTTTTTCTTGGAAATGAGCTTGTGATTCATCGTGCGGGCGCAGCAGTGCCAACGAAACAACGCGTTGGCATCGCGTCAGGTTCGGTGCAGGGTCGAATCCCGCATTAAGTTTGGGACACCATGAACACCTTGCGCAACATTGCCGCCTTCGTCGCGGCCTTTCTCGTCGGCAGCATCACCATGTTTGCCCTCCATCAATTGCACATGACGGTGTGGCCGGAAGAAACCATGCCCGCCAGCACCGCGACCCCCGAAGAGTTCCGGGCGTGGATGCAGACCCTCAGCATGCCCACCATGCTTGCCGCCACGGTGGTGCATTGGCTGGGGACGGCTGCCGGTGTCGCGGTCGGCATCCTCGTGGCGGCCAAACGCCCAGAGACGGGCCGTCGCGCCATGTGGCCCGCCTACGTCATGGGGACTTGGTTTTTCCTCGGAGGCATCGCCAACGCCATTCAGCTGGGCACGCCCATGTGGTTGACGGTGACGGACGCCTTGGGGTACCTGCCTGTGGCCTTGGTGACGGGAAAGTGGATGACACGAGCCTGAATGCCCTTGCTTGCGGGCGAAACTTTGAGAATCATGAACAGTTGGATGCAACGCGCCTTGGGCGCATGGTTTTTGGCGGCGTCGTTGAGCGCCTCGGGGCAATACGTGCCACAAACGGCGTACCGTGCAGACGCGAACGACCCTGAATGGGTGCAACTCCTGTACAGCGAAACGGCCACACCTGAAGCCATTCGATCGGCCTACGAGGCGTACTACGCAGAGCACCCTTTTGAGAAGAACCGAGACACGCAGTTTTACAAGCGCTGGTTGCGCAACGTGGAATTGCCCAAGCCCCAAGTGACGGAAGCATACGCCAGCGCATGGGCTTCGCGCCAAGCCCGCCAAAATGGGGCATGGGAAGAAATGGGGCCTTGGCATTACGACCCGGAGGTGGCCATGGAGTTTCAAGTCCAGAGCCCAGGCGCCTGCCACGTCTACACGGTGGAGCAAGCCCCGTCGGACCACCAAGTCGTGTGGTGTGGCACCGCCACGGCTGGGGCGTGGAAGAGCACGGACCACGGGGCCCATTGGTCCTTGATGACACGTGACCTGCCGCTCACCAGCGTCTACAGCGTGGCGATTCACCCTGAAGACCCTTCCCGCGTGTGGGTCGGTTCTGGCGACGGCCAACTGTGGCGCACCGAAGATGGAGGCGACACGTGGTCGGTTTGCGGCAACGCCGCCTTTCAGTCGGACGACCGGTGGTACCGCGACGTGGCGTTTGGCCCGGGCCCTGACGGTCCCGTGCTCTTTGCGGCCACGAACAACGGATTGCACCGAAGCGACAATGGCGGTGCCACGATGACGCAGGTGGCGAGCGGGGAATACATGGAGCTGGAGTTCCATCCCACAAATCCTGACGTGTGTTACACGGTGCAGTTGTTGAACCAAACGACCCAATTCAAGCGCTCCACCGACGGTGGCCTGACGTTCCAGTCGGGCGCAGTGGGATGGCCGTCCATCGGGACGGGCGACGAACAACGCCGTTGCGAAATTGCCGTGACCCCCGCCGACCCCGACCGCGTGGTGGTGCTGGCGTCGGGCGAGACGTCGGAAGGGGGCGGCCTCTATGGGATGTACCAAAGCGTTGACGCCGGCCAAACGTTCGAATTCACGTGCTGCGGCGATGGTCCTGGCGGTCCGTGGGAAGCCGGCGTCAACCCCAACATCTTGGGGTGGAGCGAAGACGGCACGGGCGACGGCGGGCAGTACTACTACGACCTCGCCCTTGACGTGAGTCCCACCGACCCGGACCGTCAATTCGCCGCAGGAATCTGCGTTTGGCGAACGGAAAATGGAGGCATGGATTGGTCGTTGAACGCCCACTGGGTCACCTGGGCTGGAGAGTTCACGGCAGACCGGTACACCCACGCGGACGTGCATGACGTGAAGTTCTTCACGCGTGCCGATGGGACGGTCGATTTGTGGGTGGCATCGGACGGGGGCGTGTTCTACTCGGCCGACCAAGGCGACCACATGGAGCCCCGCATGTACGGCATCCATGGAACGGATTTCTGGGGATGGCAGGCTGGGTGGCGCGGTCCTGAGGTCATGGTTGGCGGGACCTACCACAACGGCACGTTGATTCGCAACGGCGACTTGTACCATTGGGGCGCCGAGAACGACACGGCCGGCGGCTGGCTCGCCGAATTGGCCGGCGACAACTTCCGCGGCTTTGTCAATCCTGGCGATGCGACGCGTGGGTACCACGATGGCGGCGCCTTCCGCTACACCTCGGACCGCTTTGACCGCATCGATGGCCTGCCTTTCGACAATTCCAAGAACCCCAACACCGGGTATTGGTTTGGCGAGTACGGCAACTTGGAATGGGATCCTGCCTGCTACAACACCATGCTTTCTCCCGTGGGTTCGGAGCTGTGGCGTTCGGAGGACGCAGGGGCCTCGTGGGCGTTGGTTCACGATTTTGGGGGCGAGAAAATCGTGTCGGTGAAAGTGAGTCCGCGCGACAGAAATCGTCTGTACGTGTCTCAGCAGTTGAATGGCTCGATGTGGCGCATCCATCGATCGAGCGATGGAGGGGCGACGTGGGAATCCGCGAGTCCGACAACCATGGAAAACGGGAACAACAACAACCGTCCCATTTACCTCGACGTGGATGGGACCAACCCGGACAGGTTGTGGTGCGTGTTGACGGGAACCCAGACGGGCCACAAAATTTTGCAGTCCGACGATGCAGGGGAAACCTGGCAGGATTGGACCACCGGCACCATTGCCAGCGAACGCGTGGTCAGCGTCGCCCACCAAAGAGGCTCCAACGGTGGCGTGTATGTGGGGACAACGAATGCGGTGTATTTCCGCGATGCAACCATGGATGATTGGGTGCTGTACAACCAAGGTTTGCCCATGGTCAACGTATGCACCTTCCTTCAAGTTGATTACTGCGGAGGCCACATTCGCGCTGCGGGAACACGGGGCGTGCACCAAGCGCCCTTGTTCGAGCCTTCCTCTGTGTTGGCGGGGTTCATGGTGGATCGAACGCGGTTGAATTTGGCCAGCCCTTGCGTTTCACAGCCCATTCACGCGTCTGCCGTGTCGGTGGTTCGCTGCGAAGGGGCCACCTATGAGTGGACGTTTGAAGGAGGGCAGGTTGTGGACGCCAACGGCCCCGATGCCTGGGTGGACTACCAAGAAGCGGGGACGTTCGACGTCACCCTGACGGTGACCGACGCCGAGGGTGCTTCTGACACATGGACCTGGTCCGATTTGGTGGAGGTGGTTGACGAACCGGTGGTGCCCACCGAGGGGTTTCAGGAAGGCTTTGAAGGAGGCCAATTCCCTCCTGAGCACTGGCGCCTGGAAACCAACGGACATCCCTGGGAGCAAGCATACGACTTGTTTGACACGGACAACGGGGTGGCACAATTCCCCAACTACTGGGTCGACACGCAGGGCGCCTACGACCTTCTTGTGACGCCAGCCTTCAATCCGACGGGCCACGCCGTGGTGACCTTTGACGTGGCCCACCGCAAATACGCCGATTACGTGGATGGGTTGGAAGTTTGGGGGAGGCCAGGAAACGACGACGCGTGGACGGTCTTGTGGTCTGCCTATGGCGAGGACCTTTCGGTGGAAGGTTGCTACACGTGGTTTTGGTACGACACCGGTGGGACCATTGAATGGGCAAACCACGCCGTCGAGCTTCCAAGTGCGTGGGTCTCAGGGGCCGAGTCGTGCTTGGAGCTGGCCTTCGTGAACGTGGGCGGGTATGGCAACCACATTTGGTTGGACAACGTGAATTTGGACGAGGCCAGTGACGTGTCACCCTTGGCCACCGAGGTGTCAAGCGTGCAGCTCTTTCCCAACCCAAACGCTGGGAATTGCGTCGTTCTTGTGCCTGAACGCCTCATTGGTTCGACGTTCCAAGTGCACGACAACCTTGGACGGCTGGTGTCTCAAGGACAATTCCATGCCCGTCGAAACGACTGGTCCACCGCCATGCCCTCTGGCATGTACACCTTGCTGGTTGAGGGGGCACAGCCCGTGCGCTGGGTTGTTCGATAGAAGGTGCCTCTTCGGTTATGACGGGGGGCGTCTCAGCGCCACGTGGTACATCGAGGCATCAACACCTTCGTTCCAATGATACGTTCCCTTCTTTTGATGTTCGCCTCGTTTGGCTTGATGTTCGCCATGTCCAACGCCCAAGTCACCACCGCCGTGGATTGCGACCTGATGGGGCTTGTGGTCAACGTGGGGTCGGATTCCAACTCCGTGAATTTGTACCACCCAGGGGGATACCTGACGTTTCCCCCCCGATTACAACGTGATGGAATGGGAATTCACCGATTCCGAAGGCAACGTGATTCATGAAGCGACGACGGTGAATGACAATTTCATTCATGTGGTTCACAATTTGCCAGTTTCAGACACCCTCTTTGTGTCGGTGCTTCTGACCAACGACTCGGCCTTTCACAACGGCGTGCCTGTGGCCTGTTTGATTGAAGACTACGTGTTTTGGGAAGTGGACACGTGGCCCAACAGCGGGGACGAATACGGAACCTGGACCTTGGGGGGCAGCGTCGGAGAGGACGTCAGCGAAACGGTTGAGGTTCACGACAAACCTCGGCCGGGGGTGCTTGCGTTGCATCCGCAACCCGCCACCGACCACGTGGTGGTGTCGGGTTTGTCGCAGGGGGGGCGCCTTGTGGTGTGGGATCTTTCTGGCACGCCATGCCTTCAGATGGCGCATGGACCGTCCACGGTGGTGTTGGACCTGTCTTCCTTGCCAGGCGGGGTGTACCTGCTTCAGTCGGAGAATGCCCAAGGCGAAATCGAAGGGCTCCAGAAGGTCATGGTGGTTCGTTAAGGCGCGTCGCTTGACGGCCCCTCACGGCTTCTTCGTATTTTTCAGTCATGAGGGAATGCATTGCATTGGTGTTGGCCTGCGTCGTTCACGGGGGTGTCCTCGCCCAAGTGGATCACTGGGAAGCCGTGGTTCAAGACGGTTCCACTTGGGATTACCTCTTGCCCACCTCTCAACCAGTGCCCTACTGGATGTTTTCGAATTTCGGGGCGTCAGGATGGTTGCAGGGTGCGTCTGGGTTCGGTTACGGCGATGGCGACGACGCGACGGTCATCCCTGCTTCGCACAGCATCTACATGCGTCACGTGTTTGACCTCGAGGACGCGGCCAACTTCCCCGCGGCCATGCTCGCGGTCGATTACGACGACGGGTTTGTGGCCTACCTCAACGGCACCGAAATCGCCAGGGGCAATGCCGGCGAGCCCGGCGAGGTCTTGGCATGGAACGCCATCCTCGACGGATGGCACGAAGCCGTGTTGTACGCTGGAGGAACGCCCGACTTGGTGGATTTGAACCCGGGCTTGCTCGTGTCCGGCACCAACGTCTTGGCGGTGGAGGTGCACAACAACAGCTTGTCGTCCTCCGACTTCACGGCGCGCCCCTTTTTGTTTGTGGGCGCTGGCCAAGAGGGGAGCACGTTCGAGGCGCCGCCCTCTTGGTTTCAGGCACCTGCGGCCGACGCGCACTTCGTCACGTTCAACGTGAACATGGCCAACGAAACCGTCTCTGCAGAAGGGGTGTTTTTGGCAGGGGGTGGCAACTTTGGATTCCCCGGGGATTACCCGATGTCGGACGACGACGGGGACGGGGTTTGGTCCATCACGGTGCAAGTGCCGCACGGATTCACGGGACATTACACGTTCACCAACGGCGCCTGCGAAGATTGGAGTTGCAAGGAAAACATCGTGGGGCAGCCCTGCGCAGACCCCTACAACTGGAACGACCGCCTGCTGATCAACGTGACATCTACCATGGAGGTGAATACGTGCTTCGGCCAATGCACCACTGACGGGTCTTGTGCCACCACCCAAGGGTGCACGGATCCCGAAGCCATCAACCACGATCCTTCGGCGGCGGAGGACGATGGCTCTTGCATCTACTTTGGGGAGTCGACGTTGCCTTTGGTCCAAATCTCCACAGAAAGCCCCATCCTCGACGACCCCCGCATTGTGGCTCAGATGAAGGTCACCAACCTGGAGGAAGGATTCAACACGGTCAACGACACGACGTACGAATACGACGGCCAGATCACCATTGAAATCCGTGGGTCGTCGTCGCAGTTCTTCCCCAAGCAATCCTACGCGCTGGAAACCCAGGATTCGACGGGCGCCAACAACAACGTCTCGTTGCTAGGCATGCCCACCGAAAACGATTGGATTTTGCACGGGCCGTATTCTGACAAGACCTTGATGCGCAATGCCATCATTTACGAGATGGGGGACCGAATTGGGCGCTACACCACGCGTCGCAGGTACTGCGAACTCTTCATCAACGGCGACTACCGTGGCGTGTACATGTTGATGGAAAACATCAAACGCGACAACGACCGGGTGGACATCGCCACGTTGCTTCCTTCGGACACCGTCGGCAACGAGGTGACCGGAGGGTACATCCTGAAGGTCGACCGGATCCAAGGAGACTTTGACGGGGGGTGGGCCTCGCCATACCCGCGTTTGGGGGGCGACGAACAGTTCATCCAAATGCACAAGCCGGAGGCAAACGACCTTCACCCCCTGCAATTCGACTACATCCAAAACCACTTCACGGAGTTTGAGCATGCGTTGGCAGGGCCCAATTTCACGGACGATGCGTTGGGCTACCGCGCGTTCATTGAGCCGGAATCGTTCATCGATATGTACTTCGCCAACGAAGTGACCAAAAACGTCGACGCCTACCGGTTGAGCACGTATTTCTACAAAGAGAAAGACTCCGATGGAGGCAAAATTGTGATGGGCCCTTGGTGGGACTACAACCTGGGCTTTGGCAACTCGGACGGATGCGACAGTTACCTCACCTCGGGCTTCGAATCGAACACGGGGTGCCGGGTGTTGCACCCGTTTTGGTGGGAGCGGCTGCGGGAAGACGCGGACTACCGAGGGCTGACCCGTTGCATGTGGGACGACTACCGGTCGGATGCGTGGAGCGACGAAAGCCTGAATGGCCTCATCGATTCTCTGGCCACGCTGTTGGCAGGGCCGAGCATCCGCGACCACGCACGGTGGCCTCGCTTGGGAGAATACGTGTGGCCCAACGTGTTCATCGGTGCGACCTACGACGAGGAGGTTGCCTTCTTGCGCAACTGGATCCTCGACCGCGTGGCGTGGTTGGACGACAACATTGAAGGAACCTGCGTGCCAGGATGCACCGACGACACGGCTTGCAACTTTGACCCCAACGCGCTGTGGAACGACGGGAGTTGCGAGCCTTGCGAATGCCCAGGAGACCTAGACGGCGACCTGGCAGTGGGGGTGTCGGACATTTTGGGTGCGCTGTCGGAATTTGGTTGCTTGTCCAATTGCGCGGCGGACATGGACGGCGACGACCAAGTGACGGTGTCCGATTTCTTGGAAATTTTGAGCCTTTATGGCGAAACCTGCTGAGGTTGCTCGTTGATGCCCCAACCGGTTCACGGCCTTCCGGCAGGCACGAATTGAATCGAGGCCACTTCTAGGTCAAACGCCTGAGCCGTGCCGTCGTACTTCATGAGTCCGACACGCAAGACGTCTTCCAATTCCCGGCTTGGGGTGACGGATTTGAGGTCGCCCATTTGGGCTTGGCTCCAAGAGAAATCGTCGAGCACCACGTCCTGCCATTCTTCTCCTGGGCTGAACGAAGCGTAGGCATAAGGCATCCACCAGCGTTGGGACGTTTCAAGCGTCAATTTGAATGGGCCGCCGTTGCCTCGGCAGCGGATGACGACCTGGTCCATGGTGCGCAAATCGGTGTTGCCCCAAGGTGCTCGAACCGATGCAAAGCCGCCGTTGTTTTCCAGGCGGGTTTGCCCCATCCAAGACATGGACGA
>CAZKGY010000038.1:0-9875 GCA_964552305.1 uncultured Comamonadaceae bacterium | reverse complement strand
GCTTGGGGTTGAAGAAGGCCCCTCACTCGGCATCCCGGACGCAACGAACAGAAAAACCGCCCCGCCGATTGTTGTAGCTGCGGTTGACATCATGTCAATTACAGGTCACACCAAAGAGGCAACATTTCTCCGACACATCAAGGTCACACCTCGAGAGCGAGCGAAAAGAATGGCGCTTCGTGCCTTTTTTTCTTAATGTTCAATGGTTGGGATGGGTTCTACCTCAATCTCGCATTTTGACCAAAATGCTCCTCATGTGAAAATTCGAATCCCGATCAGAGCGCTAACGGTAGTTTTTTCTTCGTGATTTGGCTCTCTTACTGACGGTCCCACACGCGGACCTGGCTATCAAGCACCCAAGTCAGCACGTTGCAATCTTCGCTGTAAGTCACCGCAACAGAATCATTAATTCCTGAATCTTGAGTCCAAATTTGCTCAGAATTCTCATAAAAAAAGTAATTCGTAAGACCATGTAGCTTAAGCGTGTCACCGCAGCTTGTAGAGGAAACAAGAGCATGTTCTTCAATCCAAGCGTAAAAGCCTGAACTGTCAGTCCTGGCTAAATCATAGTAACCCTCCCCTTGTTCAATCGTCAAGGCACCATTTTCATACTGTTCGTTTATCAGTGCAATCTCTCTCAAAACCCAATCACCGTCAGGTTGACACAAACAGGTTGGGGTATTATCCTCCTGACCACAAGCACAAATAAGCACGACAGCAAGTGCGGCAACATATTTGATCCCGTCTCCCATCTTCGCCCAATTTACCGCAAGCGGTGTGAAATTCTTAGAGAAGCGGCTTTGGCAATGACGTTGTCAACAAGCCTTCTTTCAATCCTAGTCACTCGGCATCCCGAACGCAACGAACAGAAAAACCGTACCGTAGATTGCCGCTGGCGCGGCCGACACTCTCACTGAGGTAGTCCAGGCCTCGGAACCATGCACTGGATCCATTGGGCGAGGAACTCCACCAGTTCCCGTTGTTTCCAGCGCCGTAGAAGATGCCATCGACGTAGCTCCGGAAGCCGCCCGGCAAACCTGAAAAACCGCTTGAGTTGGTGCCGTTGTCGCCTTTGTACCAACCGTAAGTCGTCTCCATCTGGCCGCCAGCCACGGATGCTCCACCCAGCAAATCAGTCAGCACGGTCCACTCCCCGTCTGTGGGAACGTGCCAGCCGCTCGGACATAGGCCACGAGCGTCGTCAACTGCATACCAGTTGTAAAGGCGGCCGTATTCGATTAAAGACCAAGCGCTACAAGAGGCCTTGCATTTAGCAGGGCCTTTTTTGTGTCCGGACAATCATCCAAAGTTTTTGATGCAAGGGGTTGAAAGGCCCTTCGTGAAGGATGAAATCTGATGGATCGGCTCTTGGGGCAATCTGTGTGGCCCTCCATTTTGGCGATTTGTTGTTTCAATGTTGTTGTCGTGAGTCATTTATATGGTTATCAGACCTTTATATAAGCCATCCTTGGGGAATCAATGCTCAGGCAATAGCTTGCCAAAAACTCAACCGCATGAATCACGCCATCCGCCTTTTCACTTTTGTCATCTTCGCTTTCGGGGGGCTTTCAACCGCCGTCGCCCAAGTATGTGAACAACAAACCCTTGTGTTCAGCATCACCACCGACGGCTACCCGGAAGAAACCACGTGGAACATTGTCGACAGTGATGGAAACATTGTTCTGTCTGGTGGCCCTTACGAAGAGAGCAACACCCTATACACCTCAGAGGCCTGCGTTCCATTGGGTTGCTATACGCTCCAGTTGATGGACAGTTATGGGGATGGGTTTGATGGAAGCTTTGACTCTGGAATTGGTGTGTACACCATCTCCATGAACGGTGTGGTTTTGCAGCAAGTCTTTCCCATTTTCTATGACATGGGAACCTATTCGTTTTGTGAGCAGGAGGGAGAGGGCTGCACCGACCCATACGCTTGCAATTACGACGTCACCGTTGCCAACGATGATGGGTCTTGTGTTTTTGTTTCCAATCCTGTCGTAGACATGACTTCGACGGAGTGGTCCGGTGTACTTCGTTACCCATTGACCGGAATCTATGTAGAGGGAGGGGCAATCTCCTTCAGTGGCGATGGCGTTGTCCTTGCGGACGGTGGGTTCGATGCCGGCAATTGGTATCTGTGTGACAACGTGTTAACCACAGTTTCTGGTGGGATTTTTGGCTCCGTGGCGGTGTACGAGTGGAACGGAGAATTGTTCACACTTGTAGAAGGTGGCTCAAGTTTTTTCGATGACCTTGCGGAGACCCTGGAGCCGGCAATGGCTGGTTGCCCAGTCCCTTTTGCGTGCAATTACGAACCCAGCGCAAACATTGTTTCCGAGGAGGCCCCTTGCGACTACGAATCTTGCGCCTTTTGCTCTGACCCCACAGCATGCAACTATCGTCCTGATGGAAGTGACGACTGGGCTCTTTGTGACTATGCTGAATGCGACGAGGCGTGTCAGGACTACGACGCATGCAATTTCAGCCTTTGGGCTTACGTCAACGATCTCGGGACTTATGAGGATTGCACCTATCCGGGATGCACGGATTTGTTGGCCTTGAATTACGACGCAGAGGCTGGTTGTGAGAATTCTTACACGGGTGAGCAGTTTTGTGAATTTGCAGATTGGGTTGTGCCTGGATGCACCAACAGCTTGGCCAGCAATTACGACCCGGACGCCACAGTGGACAACGGCTCTTGCGACATGAGTTTCTTGTGTGGTCCGGGTACGTTTTTCGATGAGGCTTCCGGAAGCTGTCTTGTGGTAGAAGGGGGAGCACCCTCGTGTCCCTCCGATTTGGACGGCAACGGCACAGTTGGCAACAGCGATTTGCTTGACTTCCTCAGCGACTTTGGCGCTGCTTGTGACTGAACCTCTCATCCGACGATCACCAGTCGGCCCTGGCTACGAGAGGCTTGCGCCGAACAGGGCCTTGTTTTGAATTTCCGCCCCTCAATCGTCACCGCACGAGCCGTACACAGACAGCAGATCGAGCAAGTCTTCCAGTTGCACGCATCCGTCAAAATTGGCATCGGACGGATTTGTGATGACGCAACCATTCAGTGCCCAATCCCAATGTTGGCCATCCAAGCAGCAACCGGGACCCGGGCAGCATGAATAATCGCAGCTGTTGTCGGATTCCGTGGCATCGGGGCTGTAGTTGCATGCCTGGTCATCCGTGCATCCGAATGGCGAAGCGAAGGGGATGTACAACTCACCACAGTCCAGCGCCACACCAGCGAAGGATCCACCTTCAAAAACTTGCACACAGGCTTGGAAGGTCAAGTCGCCGCACGTGGTGATTTGGGCGACGAGCACCTTGAGGTCTTCGCCTGCGATCGCATTGGGAGGGATGCCGGGGACAAACACAGCGCCGTTGTCGATGACAGGCCCCGCACAAAGGGCTTGAGAGGGGATGCCTACGGATTCTGGGAACGACCCCTCGTCCAAGGAAGAAGCAATGCCGATGGTGTAGAAGGAGTCGTACTGGGCAGTTGGGATGGCTTCGAACACCGAAGGAGAATGCAGCAAGCTGTCCACCGTGGGGGTGCCGTCAAAAATGTCAAAGCATCCACACGGGGCATCAATGCCCATGGTGCCTGTTCCCAAGACAATGACGTCGGCATACAGGGAGGACAAGGCATCGGTTTCATCCTCAAACTCTGCATACACCCGGATGGTGGAATAGCCAGCGAGCTCCGCGAGCGGGTCGTCGCTCGGCAGGTTGGGAGAGAAGGTGGTTTCCACTTCGTACGAGAAGCCGACAAATTGGGCATTCCCCAGGGAGACAATGGCGAGCAAGGTTGCGAGGGCGATCAGGCGAATCATGGCGTTTTTTGGGGAAACTACTCAGGCGGAACGATTCACGGAAGGGATGGGCCACAAAAGGGTGGTTTCGAGCCTTCGACAGCCACGCGAGATGGTTCGACAATTGTGCAAAAATCAGCGATGAATTTATAGGATTATCACGGGTTATCACGGAGGTTTGCCTGACCAAACTTCGCACCATGCACCACCTTGTTCGCGCCGTGATTTTGGGCGCATTCACCTTTGCCATGGGTTCTCGTTCCGTGGCCCAAGAACTTCCGTTGACCATTCAATGGCCGTTGGACATCCAGGAGGACTGTTCGTTGACGTTGGAAGACATTGACCCAGGCATGCCCATGTTGATTGGGCCAGACGACTGCGCCATCGATTCCAGCGTGTTTGTGGACGAGTTGTTGGAGACCGAGTGTGCGCAGAACGTTCGCATTGAGAGAACGTGGACCGTGTACGCATGCGAACAAGAGGCCGAGCATGTTCAGACCATCGAATTCCTCGACACGGAGCCACCGATCCTTCATCCCCAGACGATTGGCCAAATCGGGCAGCACATCTGTGTCTCTGAAATTGAAACCCTGTATCCATTTTTCACGGACAACTGTGAGTCAGGCGTGGTCAATGCGTCGGTCATTGTGTACCTCGACACCATCTGTCCAGGAGTCATTGAAGCCTCGGTGCAGTACGAAAACGTCACCGACCAGTGCGGCAACGAATTCAGCGATTCCCACTTGGTGTACCTGCACGACGACGAGCCAGGATTCATTGCGGTGCCAGAGGACGTCACGTACCAATGCGGAGAGACGTTCGTGTTGGAGGAGCCCGAGTACGGCGATTGCGAGCTTACGTACGAATACGAGGAGAGCTACAACTTCCCTGAGTGTGGAGACGAGATCATCACGCGGTCCTTCTCCTTGACCAACTTGTGTGGCACCACCACCACCGCCACCCAGACGATTTTTGTGGTGGACACCTTGGGACCTGTCATTGAAATGCCCGCGGATTTGACCGTGAGCTGCCTGGATGGACACAGCTTCGACGAAACGGACATTTCCTTGACCAACGGATGCGGGTCGGATGGACCCATTTCCTTGGTGACGTCGTTGGATACGGTGCAGTTCGATTGTGGACGGGACGTGGTTTGGACCGCCACGGCGACAGATGCTTGCGGCAACACAAGCACGGCCACCCAAACCGTATCGTTCGTGGACAACATCGGCCCCATGTTCGCGCACATCCCCGAAAACGCCACAGTGAGCTGTTCGGACGACTCGGCGCTCGAGGCGTTGTTCGAAGAGGTCGCCGTGGCCATCGATGCGTGCAGCCACGTCACATTGACAGAGGGATCTACAACCATTCCTGGTTCCTGCCCCAGCGAGTACACGATTGTCCGTTCCTTCCACGCCGTCGATGGATGTGGCAACGAACGGGTGGCGGAACAGGTCATCGAAGTCATTGACGACGAGGCGCCCTTGGCGTCGTTTGCGAGTGGATTGGCCGTGGATTCGGTGGTCCTCTCTTGCGATTTGCCTCTTCCAGCCCCCGAATTGACCGTGGAAGACGCGTGCTCCACAACCACCATGAGCACCTCGGTCAGCACCAGCGCTGGATCGTGCAACGGCAACGTGGTGAAGGACTTCACCATCACCGTGACCGACGCCTGTGGCAACGCCACTTCTGTGCAACGCGTGGTGACCTTGATTGACACGATTGCCCCGGTGTTCCAAGGCCCTGCGACATTGACGGTGTCATGCGACGAAGACCTGCCCACCGAGTCGCCTGAGGTGGAGGAAGGGTGCAGTTTCCTTGCTTCGCTGACGTTCGAAGATGAGGTGATGCCAGGGGAGTGTCCCAACGAATCAACCGTGCTCCGACAATGGACGGCGATTGATGCATGTGGCAACGTATCGATGCTCGACCAGACCATTTTGGTGGTCGACGACAGCGCTCCTTCCTTCTTGATCCTGCCTGAAGACACGGTGGTGGCGTACGCCAGCGGGATGCCCTTTGGCTTGGACGCCATGACGCCAGCTCCCGACGTGGATGCCACGGACAATTGCACGCCGCAGGACGCCTTGGTCGTGGCCGTGACAACCACCCCAGGAGACACGACGGAACAAGACGGCGTGGCAGTGGCCTTGGTGGTTCAGCGCGTGTTTGCCGTGTCGGATGCATGTGGGAACGCCACAGAAGCGACTCAAACGTGGACCTTGGGCTTGCCGGTGTTTGGATGCACCGACTCGAACGCGTGCAACTACAGCGACGTCAGCAACGAAGACGACGGCACATGCACCTACCCGGATCCATTCGTGGATTGTTCAGGCATTTGCTTGGTGGATGAAGACGGAGACGGGGTGTGCGACGAGTTGGAAGTGTTCGGTTGCACGAACGACGCGGCGTGCAACTTCGACGCCAGCGCCACCGAAGACGACGGATCGTGCCAAGGCCCAGCCATGTTCTACGACTGCGCAGGTGTGTGTGTGAATGACGCAGACGGCGACGGCGTATGCGACGAACTGGAGGTGTCTGGCTGCACGGACGCCGGGGCATGCAATTACAGCCCATCGGCCACCGACGACGATGGGAGTTGCTTGCTCCCTCTAGCCAACCTCGATTGCGAGGGCAATTGCCTGGAGGACGCAGATGGCGATGGCATTTGCGACCCCTTGGACCCCTGCGTTGGCGACTATGACGCGTGCGGCATCTGCAACGGCGATGGGTCATTTTGTACTGGCTGTACCGACCCTGAGGCATGCAATTACGAGACGCTCGAGGACGGGACGTGGTCGACCAACTTTGGCCTGGCCAACGATCCTGAAGTCAAAACCATCACGGTGAATGGAAACGATGGTTCGTACGAGTTTGTGGGCACCTTGGACGTGCTGACGTTGATGTCCGAGGCTGTGCCAACCCTGCATGTGTCGTTTGTCGGCACCTTGACGGTCGAGGGCACGGCACTTGCCGGCCAAGTCTCTGCCGAAATCCCTGTGCCCAACGGCACGAATCAGGGGACGTACACCTTTGACATTGTCGCGGGCGAGGCCGCATACCAGGTCAACGCCACCTTGGACGCCGACATGGAGGCGATGCTCTCGGGAACGGTCTCTGGGTTCTCGTTGGCCGCATTCCAAGGGGTTGATGCATGCACTTACCCAGAAACATCCTACTTGGATTGCGATGGGGTGTGCTTCAACGACATGGATGGCGACGGGGTGTGTGACGAGGCCGAGGTGCTCGGTTGCACCGACGTCATGGCTTGCAACTTTGATGGGGTTGCCACCGAAGAGGATGGGTCATGCACGTACCCTGAGCAATTTTACGGTTGCGACGGCACGTGCGTGAACGACGCGGACAACGATGGGGTGTGCGACGAATTGGAAGAAGAAGGATGCCTTGACGACTTGGCGTGCAACTACAGTCCTGCAGCCACCGAAGACGATGGGTCTTGCACCTATCCGCTCCCGGCATTGGATTGCGCAGGAAATTGCTTGAACGACGCGGATGGGGACGGGGTGTGTGACGAGTTTGAAACCTTCGGCTGCACGGACCAAGCCGCATGCAACTTCGATGCGTCAGCCACGGAGGAGGATGGTTCATGCATTGGACCCGAAGCCTTCGTGGATTGCGAAGGCAACTGCGAATTGGATGCAGACGAGGACGGCATCTGCGACCAGGTGGATCCATGCGTGGGCGCGTACGACCAATGCGGCGTCTGCAACGGGGACAACACCTTGTGCTTTGGTTGCCTGGACGAAGAGGCTTGCAACTATTCGATGCTGTCGGCTGGAACGTGGTCGACCAACATGGGAATGACCGATCAGGACAGCCCGGTGACCTTGTTGGTGGAAGGGGTCGAAGGCGACTACGCGTACGAGGGGTCGTTGTTGTCGTTGGAGGTGTTTGAGCTTTCCGACACAGACCTTGTCGAGGCGATGTTTGAAGGAATCCTGACAGCCATGGGTGAGGAGTCCCTTGTCCAAATCGAGCTCGTGCTGAGTCTTGAAGATGGCATCGCCAACCCACCCTCGTCGCTGGACTTTTTCGCATTGGCAGGGGATGCGGTGTACGCCTTGTCCGCGACTTTGGAAGGGGATTCGGGCATGCTATCTGGCGCGCTGGCGCCGTTCTCATTGACCTACTTCGGAGGAGGGCCGGAATCGTGCATCCATCCAGAAGATTATGCGGATTGCAACGGAAACTTCATTCCAGAGAGCGTCTGTGGTGAGGGAACGGTGTTCGACGTCGCCACGGGGCTCTGTGTTCCAGCAACCGATTGCACGCCAGGCCCATCGGCCTGCGGCGAATTCACGGTTTGGGATGAAGCGCTTCAGCAATGCGTACCCGACGTCATTTCAGCGGCGTGCTACTACGACGTGAATGGTTCAGGCTTGGTGGATACGCAGGACTTGATTGAGTTCTTGGCGGCGTTCGGTCAGGCCTGCGAATGAGGCTAGAAACCTTTGTTGCAAAAAAAGCCCCGACCAACCGGTCGGGGCTTTTTCGTATCGATGAAGAGGAAATCAACGACGCTCGCGCGGCTGACTCTCGTTGCAGCGCAGGGGGCGCCCCATCAAATCCTTGCCTTCCATGCCATCCAAGGCTGCTTCAGCCTCTTCTTGGTTGGGCATTTCGACAAAGCCGAAGCCACGAGAGCGTCCGGTCTCGCGGTCATGGATAACCTTGGCACTGTCAACGGCGCCATAGGCCTCAAAAGCTTCGCGGAGGGCGATGTCGTCCACGCCCCAAGCGAGATTTCCTACAAAAATGTTCACGTCAGATAGAATTAAAAATGCGAGGCGAAGGTAGGGGCATTCTTCCTGCCTTCGACGCGGATGCAAGAAAATGCGTGATTGAACCCAATCAATGGTCGTTTTCGGCGCTTTCCCTGCGCTCCTCTGGCTCAAAATAAGGGACCGTGGTCTCCAGCCCTTCGAACTGCGAGAGGATTTCGGCGAGTTGCACCGCGCCCACCTGCTTGGCAATGATCTTCTTGTCCTTGTCCAACAGGAAGAGCTTGGGGGTGGCGTACACGTCGAACGTGGTCCGGAAGTTCAAGCTCTCGATGTTCGTCACACCTCCGTAGATGAGTGCCGTGGCGCTGTCTTGGGCGTTGATGAGCGGGTTGTCGCTCACGTTGATCCAATCCGTGAATCCCTTGTCTCGGATGAATTTCTGCCACGGTTCGGGTTCAAAATCGTTGCCGATGGCGAAGATTTCCAGGCCACGGGGGGCCCACTCGTCGTAGATGCGTTGGAGCTTGGGCATTTCCTTTTTGCAGTGCCCGCATGTGCTTTCCCAAATGCAAAGCACCGTGTATTTGGCCTCGATGTCATGCAAGCTGACCCACTCGTTCTGGTCCAAATCTGGCAGGGTGATGTCCGGCGGTCGGTTGCCACAGAGCGAATGCTTCAAGTCGTCCGCCCGTTCCAGGATCTTTTGCAGTTGCTCGTCCTCGAGCCAATCCACTTGACCCGTGCGGTAGTATGCGTTCACCAGGTTCACGAACACCTTGTCCATGCACATGATCTTCGAGGACTCGCTCGCGTACGTCATGTGGTGCAGGATGTACTTGAACATGTCGCGGTTGTCCGTTTCCAAAGTCTTGGCCAAGAGACCATGGGCCTCGGCAATCATCGTGTCTGGAATCTGCGGGAGCACCTTGCTCCAGTAACGGGACACCATGCTGTCGAAAGCCCCGTCACGGACGAGTCGTGGATCGCTGAAGTCGACACGGTCCCAGTAGTGGTCTCGGTACCAGAGGTATTGCCACAACGCAGCGTTGTCCACCGAGTCGGGGGCTTCAGGCACCTGGGGTTCGGTGACCATGTTCAGGTATTTTCCGAACAGGAAATTCCGCGGGTCGTTGGTCAGGTAGTACTGGTATTCGTTCACTTCTTCAGTCAACGCAGCAACTCCAGCCCGGGCTTCTTCGACCGCTTCAGGGGTGGCGGTGGAGTCTTGCAACACGGCATCGAACGGCTTGCGTGCTTCGCGCTTTTCGCGGATGAATTCGATGTAGCTGTAGAAGACGTCGTTCTCCTTGCTTTGAATGAC
>CAZKGY010000037.1:0-9960 GCA_964552305.1 uncultured Comamonadaceae bacterium | reverse complement strand
GGGAGGACGGGTCATGGTGGACGCCGAAGAATCGTGGATCCAAGACGCAATCGATGCCTTGGCCGAAGACATGATGTCGGACTACAACCGCGACCGAGTCGTGGTCTACAACACGGTGCAGATGTACCGTCACGACCGTTTGGCCTACCTCGAAGCAATGGCGGACCGGGCGGCGGAAGGCGGATACCTCGCAGGCGTGAAGCTCGTACGGGGTGCGTACATGGAGAAGGAACGGGAGCGTGCTGCCCAACAAGGCTACCCCTCCCCGATTCAACCAGACAAAGCCAGCTCAGACCGAGACTTCGACGCAGCCGTGCGTTGGGTGTTGGACCGAATCGACTGCATCCACCTTGTGGCCGGCAGCCACAACGAGGAAAGCAACCTCAAGCTATGCGAGTGGATGGGGGAAGCCGGGTTGGAGGCAGGCGACGATCGGGTGGCATTTGCCCAGCTTTTGGGCATGAGCGACCCCATCACGTTCAACCTCGCGGCGCATGGGTACAACGTGGCCAAATACGTGCCCTACGGCCCCATCCGTGAGGCAATCCCTTACCTCATCCGACGGGCCCAAGAAAACACGTCGGTGGCAGGACAAACGTCGCGCGAACTTGCTTTGCTTCGCCAAGAGAAACAACGACGCAAACAAGGCCAACTTGCTTCTCAACGCGGGGCGTAGCGCAACGTGAGTCGAGCGTTGATTCCATCGGCGGGCAAAATGCCTGGACCAGGGTAAGCCAATGCCCTTCGAGTGAAGTAGGCGGCATTCGTGGCATTGTTCAGCTTGAGGCCCAAAGACCACTTGCCTCCAGCCCACATCCGCTGGACCCCCATATCTAAAACCCTGTAGTGCGGAATCAACCCATGCAGCGCAGTCGGTGTGTACGTGGAATTCGTCGCATCTGTGAATTGGTCTCCAACATGTTGGCCCAACACCTGAAAGGCCCAATGGGTGGTCTGATGAAGCACGGACAACCGAAGCACGGTCCTTGGCACCAGCTCGACCTCATTTCCTTCAATCGCTTTCAGGGAACCACCCTGATAACGGCTGTCCATCCATGACGCCGAACCCAACAAGGTGGTTGTTTGACCATTTTGCATGACAAACCTTCGACTGGCAGAACATTCAACACCTGCAGTTCGAGCATCTGAGAGGTTCGTGCGCAGCAAAACTGCCTTTTCAATCAAAACTGGGTCTGGAATTGTGGTGGACAACAAGCCAATTCGATCCTGATACCAAAGGAGAAAAGCGCTTGCATCCAAAACCCATCCCTCGACTGAGGCACGGTATCCCACATCGACGTTGGCCCCGCGCTCATCCGTGATGTCGGGGGCAACCACCACACCAAGGTTGTTGATTTGGATGTCGCTGAAGTTGACTGCCCTGAAATTGCGCACTGCGTTGGCGTACCATTCTCCGGCGGGGCGTTTCCACGACACGCCAAAACCGGGCAAGAACACATCACGGACTTTCTCGCTGACACTCGTGAATAGGGAATCTTCTACCACGTTTCCGGCACCATCCAAAACGACTTCCCGGTACGAACCTTCAGCGAAGGTGCCAATTCGCTCCCAACGCACACCTGGTGTCAGCGACCAATGCGGCGCAAACGACCAAATTGCCTGGGCAAAGGAAGTCCATTGACTGTTGGGGAAATCAAAGTCGCTTTCTGTTCGTGCTGGATTCGACGTATCAAATTCAAAATCAGGGTCGGAGCCTTGCACGCTTGGGCCTTGTCTCATTCGATTCTGGCCCAAGTAACCCTGTGTTCCCAGGACCACGGCTGATAGCCGCTCATCGTTGCCGTGCACCCATCGCTTGGTGACGCGTGCATCCCACCCTAGTGAAGCAAAATCCCCCCAAATCAAATCTCGTTCTTCTCCGAAGTCAACCCGATTGGGTGTCCCGAGAAACCCCAGAGATTTCCTCGATGCTTTCAACGCATGGGTGGAAATGTTCACGTCCAAATCACCCCTCCTCGGCGTCCAAATCACATCCGAAGAGGCAATGTTCCAGGTCACATCGAACCAATTCCTCGACCGATCACTTCTTCTAGGATCCATGTCGAATTGAACATCTGTCAATCCCCCCGATTGCTGTTCCGTTCGGCGCAAAATCGTCACTCGTTGTTCCAAGGTCAACCGCCCTCTTTTTCCTTCGTAGCGCTCTTGGCAAGCCAGCGTTGCCGTGGTGCTTTCAAAGGTTGCGTTGTCTCGCCATCCGCTTCCATACTTGTGGTCGACTCCCACCAAAAAACCGATGTGCCTGCTACCTCCGGAAGCCTCTGCAAAAACGTGGGCATGACCTCGAAGCGTCCCTTCACGTGGGGTGTAACTCGTCATTGAGGTCGACCACCGTGCGGATGGTCCCTGCCCCAATGGCGCGGGGCGCATGACAAAATTGAGCATGCCTCCCAACTGCGATCCGTATTGCAACGCAGAGGCCCCTGAAACCCATTGAACCTCCTGCACCATGGTCATTGGAGGAGTGTAGTACGATTCAGGGTAACCCAACGGATCCGCAGCAATGGGATGCCCGTTTTGTCGCATGCTCAAATGCGCAGAACGGTTCGGACTCATCCCACGCACGCCAATGCCCAACTGCAATCCCGCCGCGTCACTTTCCCAAATGTTCGCTCCAGGGAGTGCCGCAAATACGTTGCGCGTCTGGACCTCCGCCCCAACGGCAAGTTGGGCTTCGGGAGCAATCGAGATGCTTTTGATTCCTCGGTACATCCCCCCTGCCTCCAGCGAACTCATGAAGGCCAATGGTTCGTTGGATTGCTCTTCCACCTCTGCCGATGGCAAGTCTACGCTCATGGGTTGGAGTGTGATTTGCAATTCTACCTGTTCGCTAGCTGGGCGAACCAAGACAAGGGTATCGGTCAAGTAGCCGAAGGCAGAGGCGACAACCGTTGCCTCACTGCACTTCGGCGTAGGCCATGAAACCCCTTGTTCATCGATGGTGACGTTTTGCGGCTGACCTCCTCCGCGACATGTCCAGCGGAGGAATGCGCTTTCCAAGGGTTGGTTGTTGAGATCCACCACAACCACCCTTTGCCCCCATGATCGACCTGTTGCCAAGGCCAAGGTGAAAAAGAGAATCGCCTGCCACGCCAGGGGTGAACTACCAACCACGGGCATGGCGAAGGGAATCTTTGATGGCCTCATATTGACGAGGACGAATCACGGAATCAAGCGGGAGAACAAATGTCCGTTGACTCCAGTCATTTTCGAGGGTTGTCAGGTCCAAAAACGGTTCGATCATGAGTTGGGAGCGTCGACCATTGAGGCTTGCCCACACCTCAGCTCGCACACGAACATGTTCCCCTTTGGCATCGTTCCAAATTTCCTGGATTTTTTTGGCTGTGGCAATCATCAAGTCTGGCTGGGTGGACATCATTTTCTCTTGGTTGGGCGTGAGAAAATCACCGACTTGAAATTCCCGTTCCTCTCCGAGGTCGTTTTGAATGAAATACGTGGCCCAGCCCGCTTTTTCCATCAACATGACCCTCCAGCCAAATCTGTAGCCACTCTCATGCCAATACATCGATCCCTTATAAGCCAGGGTCCTCCACGGAAACAACATTTGAATACCCAAAAAGAGCCACACCATGGCAACTTGAGGCTTCGACCAAGTTGTGGCGGCATCGGATGAATCTTCGATTTCGGGAACCTGCCACGACGATCCAGGCATCCCACTCCACAAACGAGCATGCCACTTGTCGGTGAAAAACACCGTAGTGCATGCAATCATGACCCACGGAAACACCCCGATTGGGAATAGAATCCAGGTCAAGACGTGAAACGTCACGAGCACAGGGTAGAAATACGGTCGAATTCGGTCGCTGAAAAGTGCAAAGGGGGCAAACAGATCAAACGCCGCCCCTGCCCAACTAAAGGCAAATGCCACCGATTTGGAGGCAAACAATGGGCCAAGTACTGGAAAGGAACTGTGCTGGGGCAGCCACATGGCGAGGGGTTGTGCATGGAGAAGCCAATCGGCATTCAACTTGGCCAAACCAGCGTAGAAATAGACCAAGGCGAGCAAGAGACGGATGGAGGTTGTCGCCAGGCGAGGGACACTAGGTGTTTTTGCCGTTGTAGGCAGCCAAACAAGCATGAACGCAACCAGCGACACGAAGTAGTAATGATTGAGGTAGTTGCTCTTGTCCAACACCTCCACATAGGTGAAACACACAAAAAACATCACCGCACCTACTTTGGCAGTTCGACCAGCCAAGAGGAGCAACCCGCCAAAAATCATCCCAACAAAAAGAACCCATGCACCAGTAAGGCTGGGGCGTGGGAGCCATTCGAACCCATCGAATGGAAAGGTCCAAAACGGATCCAATACCTGAGTTTCCACCCAACCGTTGAGCACAAAACGGGTGGTGCTGAAGAGCACGAGCAGTGCGAACAAGCGTCGCAGCGTTAACAACGGCGCCACCGAGGTCATGTCCTCAGTCTCCGTCGTTGTCCTGATAGGTGATGAGCACCCCCAAAGAAGACATCATATCCACCTTCCACAGAACCACCAAAGCCTGCAATTCGGCGTACGCTTCAACCGAAGCGGCTTGCTGTTCCACAACATACGAGGCCAGAGGGTCTTCCAACGAAGCCACAGCTGTCTGGGCAGAAACCAGTTGAGCGGAAATGTCACTGTGCAAACCCTCGCCGTAGGAAACATCCCCCAGGGACTTCAAAAGGTCATCCAAACCAAGGGCATCAGTCGCACCTTTGCTGTCGTCTCCAAAGTAAACTTTTGCGCATCCCTCCAATGCTTCTGCCAGGAGGTCTACACTCCAATTTTCTGCAAAGGGCGCTTCGACCAAATTCGGTTGTGGGTTTCCACTGAATGTCATGGCCCCATTGGGCAAGCCCAGTTTGTTCTTTCGAATATGGCCTTCATAAACACGGTTGAATGCGTTCAGCAATTCACCCATGCTGCTTCCTGCTTCGGTGCCCGTTGAGGCCACAAAAGCATCACGATATCCCTCCGTCCATCCCGACAAGACTGCCGCGGCTTCTTCGCTCATGTAGCTAGCCAATCTCTGGGCATGGAGGAGGCGCCCATTGGTTTCGTCGTTCCACGTCGTGGCTGTTGCCGAGGCATCTTCCGCGAACAAGAGCCAATCCAGCGCCGGCAAGCCTGAGCTGTTCAAGGTGCTTGGCAGTCCCCCGTTCCAGTTTGCGGCGGTGGCGGCCTCGGCTATTTCATCCGGATCTGTAGGATACGTATTGGTTGTCGACAAGAGCGCCCTATTCACGGCAGGTCCAAAATCAAAAAGCTGAACCCGTTGCCACGCTAGGTATGTGTTGCGCAAGGTTTCTCTCAGGGTCACGACGTCCTTTGACTCGACGTCTCCGGGCACAAGGCCGTTCAACGCCAAACTCAATTCTTGGCTACGTTCGGAAAACTGCGTATACGCCGGGATGATGACGTTGTCTGCCGTTTGCGCGAGATACTCCCCCCGATTGATTGCGTCCGGAGCAATTGTGTCGTCTGGGTTGCATCCAGCGAACAAAATAATGAGGAAAGGCAAAACAGCCCCCCACAAACGGGGGGCTGTAGTGTGTTTTGTCGTGAATGGGATTGTCATTCCTGTGGCTTACAGTTGATCGGCAACGTCAGTCAAGCCAGTCAGCGCAGCCAACTCGTCACGGACCTCCAAAATGGTGGCAGTCGTCACATTGTAGTAATCCTCGCCCAAATCCTCGAGCAGATGATCAACTTCGGCCATTGGGACAGAAGTACCTGCAATGAATTGGAGCGCGTAAATGAAGGCTTTGGCCTCAGACAATTCGTGGTTGCGAAGTGCATCGTCTCCGAAATCCGTCACCGCATCGTTCAAGTAGTGAATAGCAGTGCCCGCAGCCAAGCGTTCGAGTTCTGCGTTGATGATCGCAATCTGTGCGTCACGTACGGAGAGGACGTCCGCGGAGATCGCTGCTCGACCAAGACGGAAAGCTGCAGAAATCTTGGTGGCCGATTGCAAGACACCCTCCCGGCTGTTGGCGTATTTGCCCCAAAAGCGGTTCGTCCCGGACGCCGGGTAATCCACTGCATCGGTGAAATACCCGTAGGCCTCGTCCCAGTGATGCTCCATTTCGGTGTAGTACTTGCCCCCAGCTGGATCTTCGGCTGTTGTGTTGTCAACGTCCATTTTTCCACTCGCCAGGTAGACTGAGCTGATGTTGTACATGAAACACGCCCCCATCAAACCTTTTTCGATGAGTTGGGTCCACTCCTGACCGTTGGCATCCTGCAAATACTGTTTGTCTGGATTGGTCGAGGAGAGAACAACACCTGCCTGTCCCATCGCCCCATCGGTCACGCCCTCAACGGTGTTTGCGCTCGCTGCAGCAATGGCCTCCATGTAACCTTCGAAGGTGTCTGTGTAGAACGACTCCCCTCCTACTGTTTTGTTTTTGAGTTGTTTGGAGGAACCCGTCATCCCCAAGTTTTCACCGTCCTCCCAAGTGTAGCCGTCATTGGCATACATGGCCAGCAGTGTAGAGGCATCCAAAGCAACCCCAGGCGTATTGGCGTCCTTCAAATACGATGTCATTTCAGACAACATGTTCAATCTTTGACGCTGACCGTTGTATGAAACCGTATTGTTGCCTTCGTCGTCCGTGAAGACATAAGTGTCAGGTGCTTGAACCTCGGCGACGTCGTACTCGCAAGTACCATCATCCGTGTTTGCGTCCTCAGAATAGTTGGTCGCAGCGGGGTCAGTGCAGCCTTCGCGGTTGCATGAGGTCATCAATAGGGCGCACGCGATTGTCGCCATGGCAACCTTGGTGAAAGAAATGTTCATTTGAGCTTATTTTGAATCTGTCTAAATAAAGAATGAAAGCGGTGCAAATTTATCAACCCTCTTCTTCTTCACATATCCCCCTTTTGGGGGGTTTTTGCGACAAATGAATTGCTTTGGTTAAACTGGGAAAACTTTATATAACAACAGCCGTCGTATATGGTTCAATGCGTTTTTGACTCTTCTTATTTGGACTGAATATAAATTGCTCGAAATGCATTTGTTACGCAAAACAATCAGGCGGAACAGGTGTCTCTTGTGTATGTCAAATATTCAAACCCTAAACACGTGCATCAATTGCTCCAACCTTTCGAGCAATTTCACATGTGCCAAACACGATACGGCAGTTGGAATCGCATCATCTTGCAACGACCACAACTACCAACGGTCCTTCACCAAGCTTTCTTCTTGCGACAATTGCGAAAAACACTTTTCAGAGGAATGTCCGAATCCCTCAAATGCAGGCAGCGGGATGCTCTGTTTCGCTTGGACGGGCTGATTCACTCAATAACAATCCTCAAGCCAAGTCCCGGCGCTGATGCACTCAGCCCGGGACTTGTTCGTTTGAGTCGCCACCATCTCCGCCAATTGTTCAGCCATCCGTTGGCTACCGCAAATCATGAACGTCCCTTGCTTGTTTGCGAAATCCGAAAGTCCTGACCACATCCCCACTGCGTCTTGAACATACTTGGGGCCTGATCCCTCACGGGACATGGTTGCATGCACGGACTTCAATGCTCCTCTTTCCAAGGCTCGCACAAGTTCAGGTCGGATGAGCTGATATTGTTCATCCGTTTGAACACCCCAAAACAAATGTGCTCCAGCATCATTCTCAAGCTGTTGAATCATCCCAACAAAAGGCCCCATTCCGGATCCATTGGCCACGAAGATCAATGGCCGTAACAGCGGCAAACGAAAATTGGCGTTCGGTGAAATGTGTCCCGAAATGCAATCGCCTACCAGGTGGGCATGCAACTGATTCGAGCATACACCCTTCTTGTGCCGTTTCACCATAATGCCGATACGATCGATTGCCAGCCGTGAAATAGAGTACCATCGAAGCTCGGTTGAACCAGACGGCACAAAACCCATCAAACTGCCCGACTCAGGCAGAAGATCGAATGGGCTTTCATCCAGAACTTCCATTTCAATCCAAGCCAAGTCCTCTGCCTTCCGAGACGCCACAATTCGCAGGTGCACTTCCGCCAATGCTTTCTTTGAACCTCCAAAATTGGGAACAGCCATGCCCCATTGATTGGCCAAGATGCCAAGGGCCTTCGCAAATTCATCGTCATCTTGTCTGTTGACCTTGCCCAAAAATCGCACACTTTCTGGAGAATTCAAGGCTTTCAATGCGCGGAACATGTCTTCCCCAAAAGCCGCAAATTCGGGATACGAATCGTCACCAAATGCAACGACGGCCATGTGCCCCGCGAAGTTCCCTTCATAATTTGAAACCCATGTTCGCCAGGACTCATGACGATTTGGTGAATCGCCTTGGCCATAGGTCGCCAACAAAAAGAGAGCGCGGTCAAGCTTTGGATAAGGACGAAAGGAAGCGAGGTCGACAACCTTGCATCTGACTCCCATGTCTGCCCACAGTTTTGCCAATCGAGATGCGCGAGCAGCCGTCATTCCATTTTGAGAAGCCACCACAATGCATACCTCGGCATCCATAGAACTTGAGTCGGTGCTCTGATTCATCCGTCGCATTTGCGACAATCGCGTCAACCATGTCCTGAAGCCCGTAACAACAAGGACGAGCATGGCGATTGATATGGCAATCCACAACCATGCCAACCAACCATCAAACCTTGCTGTATGAACCCGATTTGTCCAAGCAAACATCCAGCCATTCCACCCCAAGCTAGATTCGGCGACCAATGCGCCATCTGTGGCCCTCAATTCCATTCGGTCTCCGCTTTGCAGCGTGAGTTCTAATGCTTCGTCCTCGTCAATGAAAAATGGGTACCGCAACACCTTCACCTCGCTCAGAGAGATGTTTTCAAATTTTTCCCATTTCGAAATCGCAACAACTGCCGTTGAATTGCTGGTATCGACCCTTGTCAGTTCGAGTCGAGGCACTTCCCAAATTTCAAAACGCGCCGCACTCAATGCAACCCCAGTCCCAACCAACACAATCATCGGAAGCATGCTCAGAATACCTGCGTCTGAATGAAGTCGACCCACAAGCGCGATCCTGCAACCATACAACTTGAACCACAAGGCTCCACCAGCTACAATCAAGCACAATGTCAAGACTGAACACAGGCCTGCCAAGACCCTGCCAGTCCAGTCCAAAAACAATGAACGATGCAGGGTCAACATGAATTGCGAAATCGCCAATCGCTTTGGCACTTCTCCTAGGGCTTCTCCCGTTTGCGGGTTAACAACCCAGGCACCAAAATGGAAGTCGTTGGGTGTCCCCGTCACCACGACGTCACCACAAGGGGTCATTCTCAACTCCTCTATTGTCTCAAAAGCCTGTTCCAACTGGCGCAGAAACACCCCAAGTGGAGCATCTTTTGAGGATGGCGACTCAATTGGACTTTGGGTGTGACACAAGGCGGGCTCCCATGCAAGGTAGACTCCAGAAACCAACATTGGCAAAAACACCAATGACACCGAGATCGCCAGCACAAGATGCAGTCGTTGAATGCCCTTGGCCATCCGCGTTACCCTCTTGCTAACCTCACGTATCGGATGAAACCCTCACCATGGTGTTTCCCCTGTTCAAAATCGGAAGTCAGTGGGATAAGAACTTCTCGAGGGTGGTATCCCTCATTTTCAACGCCGGTTTCAAAACGCAATCCATAACCACGGTCCAGCCATTCTTCTTGAAGCTCAAAATGCAAAATGGTTCTCTCACCACCTCCCAAAGTGGGCCCTGTGATTCCATCAATGGAATCGTTGGCGCGTCCAAACCATCGCCACCAATCTTCCAATTCGTAGTACCACTCATCGTCGTCACCCAGCATGTACAACGTATCCATGTACTCGCCTTGAGGGTCTACCAGTCCTACAACAATGTATGCGCCTTCGCCATCGTAATTCACCATTTGAATCATGCACCGCAAAGGCATTTCAGTTTTCGTTGACCCGCCAGTCCAAAGACAAGCGGCCAACAAGAGAGGGCTCAATC
>CAZKGY010000036.1:0-10021 GCA_964552305.1 uncultured Comamonadaceae bacterium | reverse complement strand
AGAAGTCCAGCGTGAAAGACTGGGGCGCATCGGTGGTGTTCTCGTACACGTGCACAGGGTTGGGGACAAACGACGTGGCGCTGCCATCCCCGAATTCCCAGACGTGGTCGTTGGATCCGGGGATGATGGGCGCTTCGAACGTGAAGGGCGCGCAGTGTTCTTCCTCCAGGATGCCCAGGTCAAAATTGGCCTCCGGATACACGAGCACGAGCAGCTGGGCTTCGTCGTGGCAACCGTTGTCGGCCAGGGCCTGAAGCGTCACGCTCTGGGTGCCTTCGAACCCAGTGGTGTTCGTGAAGGTTTGCGTCGGCGTTTCGTCGTCCGTGGTGGTGCCATCTTCGAAGGTCCACAGGTAGCTCACGGCCCCTTGACTTTGGTTGGTGAACACGGGGGTGAAGGGCGAGCACTCAGGGGGAGAAACCGCAAAAGCAGCCTCGGCACTGGGTTTGGCCACGACTGCCATGGCCTCCTCGGTGACGCAGCCCTCGTCGCTTTGGACCCTCGCCACGACGTCGTAGGTCGCGTCCACGTCGCTGTCTCCGGCGTACACGTGCGTGGCTGTGGTCCCCAACGCTCCGTTTCCGTCTCCAAAGTCCCAGTTCACATCCAGTCCTGCCTCGGTGGATGCGTCGAAGTTGACCAGCAGCGGGGAACAGCCTTCGTTCACGTCGGTGGAGGCCGTCAGCGATGGCGCGTCAAACACTTCCAGCGTTTGGGTGGCGCTTCCACTGCAACGTCCGTCAAAGACTTCGAGGGTCGCCGTGTAGGTGCCAGCGCTCGCGTATACGTGCTCTGGGTGCGTTTCAATGCTCCCTTCGGCATCGCCAAACGCCCAGCTCCACGATTCGATGGCTTGGGATCCGGCTTGCAGACTCATGTCGTGGAAGGCGGTGGAAGCCCCTTCGCACACGTCGCTGACCAAAAAATCCGCCGTTGGCGCGTCGAAAACTTCGGCCACTGCGTTGGCGACGGCGACGCAGCCGTTGCTTCCGGTCACCATCACGCTGAAGGGATGGGCGCCCACGTCGTCAAGAAGCACCGCCCCTGAGGAAATGCCATTGGCTTGGGTGCCGTCGGGCAACGTCCACAGGTACTCGGCGCCTTCGCCGTTGGACTCGGTGGCGGTCACAGTCAACGATTCGCATCCTGTCGATTCAGAAAGCGCCACCGCGGAGGTTGGCGCCGGCTTCACAAGGATGTCGTGGAATGCAGTGGCGGTGCAGGCATCCGATTGGTTGTTGAATCCCACCTCCACGGCGACCGTGTAGGTGCCGGGAGTGTTGTACGAGGGAGACGTGGCGTTGGAACCGGGTGTCCCAGGAAACGTCGAGCCGTTGCCTTGGAAATCCCAAATGACCCAGTCGGCATCCAGTGCCGTGGCCACAAAGGTGCCGTTGTCGCCTTCGCAAATCTCTTCGGTGCCTGTGAGGTCTGCAACGAGCGGCTCTCGCACCAAGATGGAAATCGTCTCGCAATCCACCCCACAGAAGTTCTCCACGCACAAGTCGATGGTGTAGACGCCTGTGGAGGGAAACGTCAAGGTGATGGGGTTGGAGTCGTTCCAGGGCCTCCAATCGATTTCGGAAATGCCACCAGGTCCGTATGGCCCGTGGAAGTCCCACTGCTCCAGACGTTGTTGCGTGTTCCCGTTGTTCAAGCACACCTTTTCGCTCACGTTTCGGAGATCCACGGTGTTGTCTGGCCAGCACAACACGAGGGCTGATGCGTCGATGATGGGGTTGTCCTTGTCCCAAATGTTGATGTAGTCAATCGTGACCGAAGCGGGCATGCCAAACTCTGCCTGACGGCAAGCGTTGGTGGCCTGAAGCGTCACCTCTCGCTGACAGCCCGTGCTGAACTCTGCGTAGTGGTGGTGCACCAACTGCCCAGCGTTGGATGCATCAAACACGTCGGGGGCAGAGCCATCGTCAAAAATCCATTCGAACTCTGTGTCGGGGGTGACGTTGGTGGATTCATTGAGGAATGTGAGCGTGGCTGGTGCGCAGTCGCCCGTGGGGTAATCTTCGGGAACCACGATGGCGGGGTTCACCGAGACGCTTTTCAGCAAGGTGGCGGTGCGTACGCAAGTGCCACGGGTGAAGGTGATCGTGTACGTGGCGTGGTTGTCAGGGTAGTCGTGGGAAATGGGGTTGAATGCATCCCACACCGCAAAAAGATCCGAGGTGCCGTCTCCCCAGTCGACCGTGACGTTGTTCCACGCACCGTCGGTTTGAGGGTAGAAGGTCCAGTTGGCGCCGTAATCGGTGCACTCGAAGTACGACGGGTCGGTATCCACTTCTCCGTCGTCGTTGAGGATGTTGGGGCATTGACCCCATGCGTTGGAAAGGGGAAGGACAATCCATCCCACCATCCAGGCGACAACAGCCAGGTTTGAAATCGTTTGTTTCATCAACATGCACTCGCGTACGGGCGCAGGCGTCAAAAGGTTACACCCCCCCAATCAATGGGGATTGGAGAAGGCGGGGTTGTTGACGAACGCCGTGTCCGTCAAGGTATGCAAGAAGGCAATCAAATCGGCCTTTTGGGAAGGCGCAAGCCCCAAACCTCCCGTGGTGTACTTCATGAAGGGGTCGATGGTCGACGAAGGCACGCCTCCGGTGTTGTAGTGGTCGATGACCTCTTCCAGCGTGGCAAACCTGCCGTCGTGCATGAACGGGGCGGACAGAGCCACGTTTCGTAGCGTTGGGGTTCGGAAGAGCCCTGAATCCTGTGGATTGCCAGTCACGTTGAAGTGTCCAGGGTCGAGTCCAAACGAGGGGTCCAGCCCGTTGTTGTGGAACAAATGGTCGGTGAATTGAAGTCCCGCTTCGCCATGGCAATGGAAGCAATCGCCGCCGAATTGTCCGCCGGGAACCACTTCTGGGTCGCCACCCTCGCGAAGGAACATTTGGTACCCGTTGTATTCGCTGTCGGTCAGGTCTGTTTCGCCGCGTCTCCACAGGTCAAATTTGCTGTCTGAGCTGACCATGGTCCGCACGAATTGGGCGATGGCTTTCACCACCAAACCCTCCGTCACCGTGGTGGTTCCGAAGGCGTCGAAAAACCGCTCGGGATAGCGCGTGGATTCGGCGTCGTTCTGCAATCGATCGACAGCCTCCGACCACGGCAAGTTCATCTCGTCCGGGTGGGGGATGGGGTCCAAAATTTGTTCCTCCAGCGTGAACGCCCTGCCATCCCAAAAAAACGATGTGGCCCACCCCATGTTGATCAGCGCCATGGCGTTGCGGTTCCCCACGGCTCCGGTCACGCCTGTGCTGTAGGGGTTGGGGTCGCTGAAGCTGTGTTCCGGCAAATGGCACGTCCCACAAGACATCGTGTTTGTTTCGCTCAACCGCGTTTCCCAAAACAGCATGCGCCCCAATTGCACGCCCTCCTCTGTGAGCGGGTTGTCTTCTGGGATGTCCATGGGTGGAAAAAAGGGCGGAATCTCGAGGGCATAGGGCGTGGGTTCCCACACCGGTTCCACCGGGTCAATGGGGCCGCAATCGCATCCTGGAGTCAGCGCCCACAGAGCAAAAACAACAGCCAGCCAACCTGATCCTTGGCGGTTCATGGCGTGGCTCTCCATGCTTCACGGTACAAATCCACCCAGCGCAACGCGAGGGGAAGGTTGTTCCCGGTGTGCGATTCTGGGTCGGTGGGGATGTCAATCACGTCGTTGTCGCCGTGGAGGCAATCGTAGGCATCGAGCACGATGCCCGGTGATGCCGTGCCTTCGAAGGGCAACAGCCATGGCTCATCCCAGAGCACTTCGGTTTGGCGGTAGCACGTGTCTGCACCCGCGTGGTAGGCGAATGGCGTGTTTTCGTCGTCCAGCAAACGCCCTTCGTAAACGCTGAAGATGTACCCCGCGGCCCAGCCCCAGTGCATGCCGAGCGACCCTCGGTAGCCCAGCGGGTGCTCTGGATCCTCGTAGGAAGCCGGATCCACGTCGGTGTTCCACTCGGCGGGAACGCCAAGGCCCATGCGAATCCCCTCGATTGTGCGGTCGCGGTCCGAAGGAACAACGAGTCTCACCATGGGATCCTCTGCAGAAAAGTCCACCCTTGCAATGGCAGCCTCTTCGACGCGAATCCACCCCTCTTCAGCATCCAACAATTCGAACTCGCCCAGGTAACACTCAAGTCGTTCCAGCTGAACCGGCCTTCCTTCGACGTCCGGGGCGTTGCCCCCGACTTGGAACGGTTCGTCGTTCCATTCCAACCCCAACCGCAGTTCGACGGTGGAGGTGGCAAACGGTGCAGGGGTGTCGCATTGCTCGCACGAGACGAGGGTCAACACAAAACCAAGGGACGACAAGAACAAGGGAAGTTTCATCTTCATAAAGGAACGGAAAGGGCGTGGCATGGATGGTGAAACAACCCCTAATTTGCACAAAAAGTTGCCTGAAATCCGCAAATTTGAGACCCATGAAGACGAGCCAAGCGTTTGAGGTTGTTCGGGCATCGGCCGGTTCGGGAAAGACCTATCGCTTGGTCACTCGCTACTTGGCTTGTTGCTTGAAGACGGGGCCGGAAGGGTTCAAGCCTGAAGCGTTTCGCCACGTGTTGGCCTTGACCTTCACGAACAAGGCCGCGGGCGAAATGAAGGAGCGCATTTTGCTCTTTTTGAAAGAGTTGGGCGATTCGGAGGCGTCGCAGCCGCTGGTCGATGAAATGACGTCTCAGCTTGGCATCTCGGAGCAGGAACTTCGCACCCGGGCCCGAGCCACCCGTGCGACCATGCTGCATCGATACACCGAGGTGGCGGTCATGACGTTGGACAGCTTCACCAACCGTTTGGTCCGAAGTTTCGCGAGGGATTTGGCGTTGGACCAGGATTACCGGATTGAACTCGACCAAGACCGAATCATCGAATCGGCGGTGGACGCCATGCTCGATCGAATCGGAGACCCCCAGCACAAGGCATTCACGCAAATGCTCCAGGGTTTTGCCCGGTTGCAGGTGGAGGAAGAAAAGGACAGCCGCATCCGGCATCCCTTGCTGAACCATGGCAAGGAGGTGTTGAAGGAAGGCATGCGGGACGTGCTTGAAGCCATGCGCGACCTGACCCCAGACGATTTCATGCGAGCCTCCAAGGCCATTCGGGCGGACGTGGCCAAGGCGGAAAAGGCCGTGGTGGCGGAAGCCCAGGCGGTGCTTTCGGCGTACGAAGCCGAGGGTTTGACCCCAGGCGATGTGAGCCGGAAGTCCCTGCACACGTGGATTCACAAAGCCGCCAACCGGACCTTGGAAATGCCCGGCAAGCAATTGATGGGCATGTTCGACGATGGCGTGTTCACGACCCAAAAGGCCCCACAGATGGTGGTGGACAAGGTGGAGGTGATTCGGCCTTTGGCGGAAGCGCTGCTGGATTCTGTTGCGGCGTTGATGCCTGGAACGCCGTCAGGCGAGGAACACCAATTGAAGCGGGCGCTCGTGCACAAGTTGGATTTGATTGGCACCCTGGCGGTGCTTTCAGAAGAGATCGAGCATGTGCAAGCGACGCAGAACGTGCGAACCTTTCATGCGTTGCACGACCGCGTGGCCCGTGTGGTGAAGGAAAACCCGGTGCCCTTCTTGTTTGAGCGAATGGGTAGCCGCTTTCACCACGTCTTCATCGACGAATTCCAAGACACCTCGGTAACGCAATGGCAAAACCTGGTGCCGCTCTACCAGCACGTGCTTTCTGTTCGGAACAGGACGCTGGTGGTGGGCGATGGCAAGCAGGCGATTTACCGCTGGCGCAACGGGGATTACAGGCAGCTTCTGGCCTTGCCCAACATGGTTGATGACAAGGAGGGGGTGTTTGACGAGGCGGCCGAGACGTTTCGTCAGGCGCTGCATGCTGATTCGTTGGAGGTCAATTGGCGGAGCGGCCGGGCCATTGTCCAATGGAACAACGACTTTTTCGACGCCGTGGAGCGGCGTTTGCCACCGACGCTTGCCAACGTATATGCAGGCCACAAGCAACACCCGAAGCAAGCCTTCGAGGGCGAAGTGCACGTGCAGGCCGTGGTGGAAAAGGACAACGAGGCGCGCAAGCAAAGGCTGCACGAGGCGGTGGTTGAGCGGATCCGTCACCACGTGGCGGCGGGGTTTGGGTGGTCCGATATGGCCATCCTTGTTCGCACCAACAAAGAGGGAGCCGACCTCGCCCAACACTTGCTCGACGAAGGGATCACGCCGCAAACCGAGGACAGCCTGCATTTGGGTCGACACCCTGGTGCGCTGGCTGTGGTGGCCCTGACGCGGTGGATCCTCGACCCCGGGGAACACCGTCATGCCACGGCTTGGCTCCAATGCATGGGGGCGTTGCATCCGACGACCGTCGAGGAATCGACGTTGCTGGATCAATTCGTGAGATTGCCCCAAGGCGGCAGATCCAAGGACGTGACGTTTGATGTGTTGGGGCTGATCCGCGAAGTGGCCCCGGACCTGGATGTGGTGGACCGACCCCACGGACCATTGGTGTCATGGGTGGGGCACGCGTGCCAGGCCATGGGCATCACCGGACGTTTCGACGCGTATGCGGAAGGGCTCATGGAATTGGCGCTTCAGGTAACGGGGTCTGACGAAGGAGGATTGCGTGGATTCGTGGAAGCGTGGGACCGCCGAGGGCACCGCCAGAGCATCGTGGCCAGCGGGGGCGGCAACGCCGTGCAGGTCATGACGGTGCACAAGGCCAAAGGACTGGCCTTCCCCGTGGCCATGGTTGTTGCTGGGACCAACCTGGTTCGGAGCGTTCGAGGCGGCGTGCCTGTCAACCTGCCTTCCGGGGTGGTGGACCCCATCCCCGCGGCGATTTTGGGCGTGTCGGATATGGAAAAAACGATGCTGGCGCCCCAGGCCGAAGCGGAATTGGACGCGGCGTTGCTCGACCAAATCAACGTACTCTACGTGGGCATGACACGCCCCGTGGAGCGTTTGGATGTCTTCGCCCAAATGACCAGTTGGAAGGTGAAGGCGCCGGGCCCGACGCAGGTAGGCCAATGGGTGGTGGCGTGCGCCACCGAAGCCAGCGGCGTCGCCTTGGACGAGACCCGTCCCTCGGTGACGGTGGGCACCCCAGATCGAAAGTCCGCCAAGGAGACGCCGCCCTCCACGGTGGGGCTGGTTCAGAGCCCCTTGGTGCTCGGGGAAGAGTCCGCCCAAATTGTCGCTTTGCCTCGCGACGAGGGAACCCGTGCAGGGAGCATGAGCGACCAACAGCTCGGGTCGTTCCTTCATGACGTGTTGTCAAGGGTCCATTACCACGGCGATTGGGCGCGCGAGCGTGCCCAAGTCGAGGCCATGTGGAGCGTGGATGACGCAGACAAGGCCCGAGTCGTGGGCTGGATTGACGGCATGCTGAATCGACCGGAATCCGCCGCGTTCTTCACCGACAGCTGTCAGGTTGAAACAGAAGTGGAGTGGACGGACGGGGAAGACGTGCTTCGTCCGGACCGTGTGGTGTTTGACGGGACGACTTGGCACATCGTCGACTTCAAGACGGGGGCGGAAGACAAGGAGAAAGACCGGCTTCAGGTGTTGGGGTACATGGACGTCCTTGCGTCGCTTGAATCTGCCCCTGTGAAGGGTTGGCTCCTCCATTTGAACCCGTGGCGGTTGGTGGAAATCCACCGTGAGGCCAACCCGCGTATCTTCGAGGCTGATTGAACCCTCTCCCATGATTCGTTCCATTCTCGTTCCCCTGCTGGCCTTTGCGGGCCTTTTTGGGATGCAACACGCGTCCGCCCAGCAAGAATTGAAGCCGCGCACGGCCTTGGTGAAGGGCATGGAAGTGCCGATGGTGGAGCCACTACGCGGCTCGCGCGCGGAAGCCTGCGCCCCCGCCACCGCCTTGAAGAACTTGGAGTGGAACAACGTCCAGGCACTGGTGGAAAATGGCGGCACGCTGTGGCACGACCGCGCCAACTACTTGGGGGCCTACTTCGTCCCCAAAGAGGATCGGATTTCCGTGGTCTTTGGTGGTGCCCTGTGGATTGGAGGCATCAGCCCTGACCAACAGTTGAAGCTTGCCGCCGTGCGTTACCGCACCAACGGCAACGACTTTTGGCCGGGTCCACTGACCACCGACGGATCCGCCGAGGTGACCCCCGAGACTTGCGAGGAATACGACCGTTTTGCGGTGAGCTACCGTTCCGACGCCCAGAGGCACCGACAGTACCACGACGCCGTGGCCGCCGGAACCGATGATGTGGACTTCCCGGGAGGGTATGTGATGCCCGATTACTTCAACGATTACCCTGCCCACGGCAACCCAGGCCTTGGCCAGGATTACTACCTGGCACCCTTCTTGGACTACGACGGCGATGGGGCGTACATCCCGGAAAATGGCGACTACCCTTGGTTTGACTTTCTTCAAGAAATTGATTGCAGCAACCGCCGCAGGGAGGATGTGGTGCCTTTGTACGGAGACCAAAATTTTTACTGGATCATCAACGACAAAGGCAACATCCACTCGGAATCGCAAGGCGAGCCAATTGGCATGGAGATTCGGGCCCAGGCGTTTGCCTTCTCGACGAACGACGAGGTGAACAACATGTCGTTCAACAACTACGTCCTGATCAACCAGGGAACCCAAACCCTGACGAACACCTACATGGCCCAGTGGGTGGACAGCGACCTGGGAGGCATCTCGGACGACTACGTGGGTTGTGACGTTCGCCGCGGTTTGGGTTACACCTACAACGGCGATGGCTTTGACGAATCGTCGTTGCCGTACTCCTCAGGATACGGCGAGAACCCACCGGCGTTTGGCGTGGACTTTTTCGAAGGACCGTACCAGGATTCTGACGGCATCGACAACCCGCTGACCACCAATTTCTCGGATGCGGTGGACTCGTTGGGCATTCCCTACGACGGCATTGGAATCGGCTACGGCGACGGCGTGGTGGACAACGAGCGCTTCGGAATGCGGAAGTTCATTTACTTCAATTGGAATTCTGGCATCAACGGCCAGCCGTCTCTGGCCGTGCACTACTACAACTACATGCGCGGGTTTTGGAAGAACGGCCAGCGCATGTCCTACGGCGGCGACGGCCTGAACGTGTCGACCGGCACCGACCTTGAAGTCCCCGCCGATTACATGTTCCCCGAGAACACGGACCCGTTCAGCTGGGGCACGTTGGGGGAGCAGGTGGAGCCTTGGTCGGAGGTGAGTTCGGGCAACCCGCCGGGTGACCGGCTGTTCCTGCAGAGTGCTGGCCCCTTCACCCTGGAACCAGGCGACTACAACAACATCACGGTGGGCATGGTTTGGGCCCGGGCCACGGCCGGCGAGCCCTTCGAAAGCGTGAAACTGCTCCGCGTGGCGGACGACAAGGCGCAAGCGCTGTTTGACAACTGCTTCGAAATTGTCTCGGGTCCGGATGCACCCGACGTGACCATCCAGGAAATGGAGAACGAGCTCATCCTATACCTGACGAACGACAACTCCATTTCCAACAACTTCGGTGAGGCCTACACGGCAATCGATCCGGGGATTCCCAAAGAATTGCCGGATGGCTCCATCCTCACCGACGAGGAACGGTCTTACGTGTTCGAAGGGTACCAAATCTATCAGCTCTCAGATGCAAGTGTGTCCCCAGCAGACTTGGGTGACGTCGAAAAGGCGCGCCTGATCTTCCAGTGCGACGTGGCCAACGACGTCACGCAGGTGGTGAATTACACCTACGACGAAATCATGCAGGCATCCGTGCCGACCCTCATGGCCAATGGCGCCAACGACGGGGTTCAGCACAGCTTCCGCGTGACGACAGACGCCTTCGCCCAGGGAGACAACCGCCTTGTGAACCACAGGACGTACTACTTCATGGCGTTGGCCTACGGGTACAACAACTACCGGGACTTTGACCCCAATTTGGGCACGGGCCAAGACGTTCAGTTCAAGGCCTCCCGCAAGGCGGCCGTGGGTTCCATCCGTGCGTACAGCGGCATCCCCCACAAGCCTGACGTGGAAGCGGGCGGCACCATTGCCGTGGCTGCCTACGGCGACGGCATGCCGATCACGCGATTGG
>CAZKGY010000035.1:0-10340 GCA_964552305.1 uncultured Comamonadaceae bacterium | reverse complement strand
TTGCGTTTTCTCCGCCAGGGGAGGGTTGGTATGCATTCGCCCGGACCATGCTCGGCTTCCTACAGTCCCCGCTTCCCTCCGTGATGGTGGTGCTTGTGCCGTGGTTCATCGATCGCATGGCTCCCCAAGCCAACAAGGAGGGGTGAAGCGCGGCTTCTTCCCGAACTTTGCCCCATGCCAGCACTCACCCAAACCGCGCTGATGGAGCGCATCGATGCGTTCACGCTGCCTGACGAAGCCCGAATGTGGATGCACACAGCAAACCGCTTGTTGACGGACGAGGAATGCAGGGCGGTGGAACGTCATTTGGCCTCGTTTGTGTCGTCATGGGTCGCCCACGGAACACCGCTCAAGGCGGAGTTTGGCATCCTGCTGAATCAAGTGGTGGTGGTGGCCGTGGATGAAACGCGGCAGGTGGCCACGGGCTGCAGCATCGATGCCTCGGTCGCCGCGTTGCGCGCGGTCAACGGCCTGCTTCCTTCGTTGGAAGACCTGGATTTGTTCGATCGGGGATGGGTCGTGCATGCACCTGCCCAACCGGACGAGGCCTGGCAAACAACCAAACTCCACGAATATTGGGCCATGCGCAAGGCGGGCATTCTTCGCGACGAGTCTCTATTGTTGGATACGACCCTCACAACCCTCGGAGATTTGAGGGCCCAAGGCGTCAAACCACTCGGCGATTCTTGGCACGCCGAGATGTGGTGAGGGACGGCAAACAAGTTGCTTCCAAGCTTGTTCATGCCCACTACTTTGTCCATCAGCGAGTTGCGATGCTTTTTCGCGATGAAAACAATATAAAATACGACGAATAGGCATTCCTTGACGTCAAGTTTTCTTTAACGAACGTTGTTTTTTTCGGCTGACTCGTCTACATTTAGCGCGCTAAACTGTCCAATTTGGCTCTTTTCGAAGAGCGCTTGGGCCTAGGCAACCCTCTCCAATGGGCTCCGTCAACATGTTGTGACCGGTGCTTGAGGAGGGGACTTTGATGAGAAACAAATTGTTTGATTAAACCAAAACCTGTTCTAATGTTCAACATGTACACAAAGGTTGCAACAGCTCTCGGAGCATTTGCACTCCTTTTCTCAACTGGAGCTTGGGGTCAGTGTGCGGAAGGAGAAATTGCCATCGATTACTCGATCGGCACAGGATCCTACCCCTCTGAAATCTCATGGCAGCTCAACGACGAAGCCGGTAACAACGTCTTCACAGGCGGTGCCGGCGAAGCGGGCACGTGGTGCTTGGCACCCGGCGACTACACCTTCATTGGCTCTGACTCATTCGGTGACGGATGGAATGGCGCTGTGGCGGAATTCAGCAACAACGGCGCCATCATCGGTACTTTAGCCGTGGAAGGCAGCGTTGGCAGCATCGTGCTCTCTGTGAGCAACGACGTTCCCGGTTGTACCGATCCTGCAGCTGATAACTACAACCCAGGCGCAACAGTGGATGATGGTTCTTGTTGCTTGGACAACATCATCACCATCAACCTTTTTGACTCGTTTGGTGACGGATGGGTTTGGGCCGGTGATTTCGGTGGTGTCGTCCTTGAAGGAGATTCCATTGAATTCGCTTCAGGTTCTTCTTTGAGCGTTCAGCTCTGCCTCGCTGAAGGATGTTACACAGGCGAAGTCATCATTCCTCTCTACGCTAGTGAAGGCTCTTGGGAAGTTCTTGATGCTAGTGGGAACCTAGTGAACGCTGGTGCTGGTGTTGGAGAACTCTTCTTTTACGCCGGGTCAGACGCTTGTGTCGTATATGGTTGTTCAGACGAAATTGCCTGCAACTACAACGCCGGAGCCAACTTCAATGATGGTTCTTGTGAGTATTTGACCTGTGCGGGGTGTGTTGACCCAACCGCCTGCAACTATGACGAAACCGCCACGCTCGACAATGGAACGTGCGACTATTCATGCATCGGTTGCCTCGATCCACTTGCTTTGAACTACGACGCCTCGGCGACGGTCGACGATCCAGAATCTTGTCTCTACTGTGACGGTATTTACTACAGCTTCACGATTACCGATAGCTTTGGTGACGGCATTTGCTGCGCCTACGGTGAGGGATCCTACTCTGTTTCTGCTGGTGGTGAGGTGGTCGCTTCGGGCGGCGATTTCGCTGATAGCGAAACGACATTGTTCTGCGTTGCAGATGCCGCAACTTGCGTAACTGTGAGCTTGACTCCAGACTCATACCCAGGTGAAACCGCCTGGGTGTTGAGCAATGCCGCGACCGGCGAAGTCATCCTCGAAGGTGACGGCACGGAAGGCGTCTTCGGTACTGCCGATTGCACAAGCGGTTGCAGCGACCCAGGTGCTTGCAACTTTGATGGTTCCGACATCAACGATGGTTCTTGCGACTACTCTTGCATCGGTTGCACAGATAGCGCTGCTGCCAACTACAACCCAGACGCCACTGTTGACAGCGGTGACTGCGTGTACTGTGACCCAGGAACATTCATCCTCACTGTGGACATGTTCGATAGCTTTGGTGACGGATGGTCTGGTGCTGAGTATTACTTGTTTGACAACACCTCCGGCGCTCTCGTGGATAGCGGTTCATTGAACACGGCATTCACAGGCGACGGGCTTACGGTGGGTACAGATTTGATTTGTTTGGCACCTGGATGCTACTCATTCCAGACCACTACTGACGCCTTCCCGGGTGAGGTCAGCATGACGCTCAGCGACCAGTTTGGCGTCACCTATGCCACTGTTGGTACTGATGCAAACTACGGTCTCGATTTCACCCTCACAGGCCTCTGTGGCTTTGAAGGTTGTACTGATACTGCGGCCAACAACTACGATCCATCTGCGACCACCGATGATGGTTCTTGTCAGTTGCCTCCAGCAAACGACGATGTGGCTGATGCCGAGGCTCTGGCCTGCGGTTTGAATGCCTCCGGTACGCTTGCCAATGCCAATGACAACGAAGGATTGGCTGGTCTCGAGTACGGAAACGACGTTCTTGGTGCTTCAGGTGTATGGTATGTCATCAACTCTGATGCAGATCAGCAAATCACCATGAGCACTTGTGACACGCCAGCAAACGACGTGGACACTGATTACGCAACTAACACAGACATCGCCATCTTCACTCAAGACATGGACGGCATGTTGTCTTGTATCGCCACGAACGGCGACGGATGCAGCACTGGTTTCCACAGCACCATCACCTGGTCTGCAATGACTGGTATGGACTACTACGTGCGCGTAGAAGGTACAGGCGGTAGCGACTTTGTGATTTCTGCTTCTTGCAACACCGATGTCACCACCTCGCCTGCCAACGACGATTGCGCAGGAGCAGTCTCTCAGGTGACCGGTGAGACCTTCACGGGCAATCTTTGTGGCGCCAACGCGGAAGAGATCTTCCTCGGCTGGGAAGGAACGGGTACTGCGTACGCGGTGTACTTCACGTTTAATAGCGGTGACTACAACACGTTCTTCTTCAACGCTACCAACCTCACCAACGACGGTATTGGTTTTGCCATGTTGAACGGGAGCTCTTGCGACGACCTCTCTGGTTTCGTTGGATGCGTTGTGACCGGCACTTGCGCAGGTTCTGTTGAAGGCTTCTTGCCTCAGCTCGATCCCAACACGGACTACTACTTCGTGATTTGGACCGACGACCAGAGCACCTGCGGTGACTTCGAGTTCACTACGACGGGTATCCTCCTCGGTTGCACCGATTCCACGGCGAACAACTACAACCCAGCAGCCAACCAAGACGATGGGTCTTGTGACTTCGCAGGCGTGACGCCAGTGAACGATTCTTGCGAAAACGCAATCGCGTTGGAGTGCAATACAACGACGACTGGTTCTACAGGTGGTGCGACCAACATTGGTGCTCCATTGGCTGTTGATGGTTGCGATGCCGCTCCTGGTACTGGTGTATGGTACACCTTTACGGGCGATTCTTCGCTCCATACTTTGAGCACTTGTGGTTCAGCGATCGATTCAAAAATCAACATTTACGCAGCAACCGAAGTTTGTGGCGGTGGTAGTATCGATACGCCTCCAGCTGACGCTTGTGGCGAAGGACTTGTTACCACTAACTACAGCGTGGGTGGTGGTTCTTGGGACAGCGAAATCTCTTGGGACTTGACCGATGCCACTGGTGCAATTGTTTTGTCGGGTGGAGCTCCGGACGCCGGAAGCATCTGCTTGCCTGCTGGTGACTACACTCTCAACATGGCTGATGCTTACGGAGACGGATGGAACGGCGCAGGTGCGACGTTCACGGACGGCCTCGGTGACATTATGGGCTTTGCTGGATTGGATGGTGTGAACGATGATGGCAGTGCAGGTTCTGCGACGATTACAATCGCTCCTTACAGCACCGAACCAACGTTCATCGCGGGTGATTTCACCTGCGTGGCTTCTGCCATTGCCTCCGATGGAACAGGTATCTGTACCCTGTTCGATTCTGACGATGTGAACTTCGAGTTCATCTCTGAACCTGGAGTGATGTACTACGTGTATGTCAGTGCTCAAGATGCCGATGGCAACCCTGCCACCGATGACAACGGCGCATTCGATCTCGACTTCACTTGTGCTGATGTGATCGAAGGTTGCATGGAAGCTACCGCTTGCAACTACAACGCAGACGCCAACGTGGACGACGGGTCATGTGACATCTGGAGCTGCGTGTGTGACACTGAAACGGGCACTCCTGTTCAGTTCTACATGAACGATGCATTCGGCGACGGATGGAACGGATCAGTGTACACGATTACTAGCCTCGCCGGTGACGTGATTGCTACGGGTACGTTGGACGACGCTGCCTTCGCAGTGGACAACGATAACTATGCAGGACCAGAATTCGGTTACGACTTGCTCTGCTTGGAGCCTGGCTGCTACAGTGTGGCTGTCACTGATGGCGATTGGCCATCAGAAGTCACTTGGGAGGTGTTGACCGAAGACGGCACAGTGTTGACGTCTGGTGGACCTACCGAAGGCATCACTATCTCTGTGGGTGGTGCGATTTGTGGCTGCACTGACGCTGGCGCATGCAACTACGACGAAACAGCTACAGACGACGACGGTTCTTGTGAGTATGAGACCTGCGGTGGATGTACGGATGACACGGCGTGCAACTATGACGCTGCTGCGTTGATCGACGACGGTTCTTGCTGCTACGACAACTGTGTGACGATCAATATGAACGATAGCTTCGGTGATGGCTGGAACGGTGCGGTGTACATCCTCTCAAGCGTGGATGGCACTGAAATCGGAACAGGTACTATTGAGGCAGGTAATGCGGCAAGCGACACGTACTGTGTGGCTGATGGTTGCTACATCATTGAAGTCACAGAAGGCGACTGGCCTGGTGAAATCAGCTGGAGCGTGGTGGGTGCCTTCGCTGGCCTCGTCAACGGCGGTGCAGCTGAATCTGTGACCTTCAACGTTGGTTCTGGTGACCAGTGTGTGGTGGGTTGCGATATCGCTTGCGCCTGCAACTACGACCCTGCCACCAATTTGTCTGACTTGGAGACTTGCGTCTTCGACGGCTGCTCTGGTTGCACGTACGACACTGCGACGAACTACGACGAGACTGCTTCAAATGACGATGGTTCTTGCACCTTCGACATTGCAAATCCATGCCCTGCAGACTTGAATGGCGACGGCTCCGTTTCTACGGCTGACTTGCTTGAATTCTTGACTGCCTTCGGACAGGTTTGCGCCGAAGAGGGATAATCCTCTCTGGAGCAAACGCAATCAAATCGATTGACGAAAGGCCCGGCGCAAGCCGGGCCTTTTTGTTTCTTTGAGGCCATGCATACGATTTTGATCACAGGCGCAGGCAGCGGAATCGGCGCTGCCACGGCCAAGGCGTTGAGCCAGCACGAGGGGTTTCGGTTGATTTTGATGGGCAGGCGCTTGGAGCCTCTTGAAGCGGTGAGGCAATCCTGCAAAAGGCCAGAGAGCCATGTCGCGGTGTCGAAGGATGTCGCCGATGTCGAAGCCATGGTGGACTGGTTGTCTAGTGAGGAGGCCAACCTGTCGACCCATCCCTTGGTGGGTGTGTTTGCGAATGCAGGCATTGGTGGCCCCAACGAATTCGGGCCAGGCGATCGATGGGAAGAAATCATCCGGATCAACCTGACCGGGACGTACAACACCCTGATGGCTTGCCGTCCGCACTTGATGGCTTCCCCAAATGGGGGGCATGCATTGGTCACGAGCAGCGTGCTTGCGCGCTTTGGAGTTCCTGGGCAAACAGCCTACGTGGCGAGCAAAACAGGACTGCTTGGCCTTGTGCGTTCCTTGGCGGTGGAGTGGTCCCCTCATGGCGTCATGGTCAACGCGCTTTGCCCTGGCTGGGTGGAGACGGAAATGGCCCAAGCGAGCATCCAGGGCATGGCCGACGCCCAAGGCATCTCTTACGAGGAGTCCAAGGCCCAGCAGGAAGCTTTGCTGCCTGCTGGAAGGGTGAGCACGCCAGAAGAGATGGCGCAATGGGTCGATTTTTTGTTCAGCGGATTGGCCGAAGGAGATGCACGGCAAAGGGTGGCCACCTGCACGGGGCAAGCGTTGGACGTGAACAGCGGCTCATGGATGGGCTGATTGAATGAAGCCATGCCTGGGGTGTACCTTTGCCCCATGCGTCACAACTTGTCGGATATCCAGGCGTTGATCCAGGACAGGCGGTCGTTTGCGCCTGAAGGGTTCAGCAAACGCCGCGTGCAACGAGACCAAATTGAGGACATTCTGCGCGCCGGCATTTGGGCACCGACCCATGGCATGACGCAGCCATGGCGCTTCACGGTATTCATGGAAGAAGGTTTGGACACGTTGCGCGATGGGTTGCCGGCGTGGTACCGCAAGTGGACTTCGGCCGAGTCGTTTCGCCAAGCGAAGTTTGACAAGTTGTCCGCGAGGCTGGACCACTGCAGTTGCGTGGTTGGCGTGGGGATGGTCCCTGACGTCAATCAACGTATTTCGTCGGAAGACGAAGCATGGGCCGTGGCATGCGCGATTCAAAACATGCATTTGATGTGCACTGCCTGCGGCTTGGGGGCCAAGTGGACCACGCCTGCCTTCATGGCGCTTCCTGAAGTCAAAGAGGCTCTGCTTTTGCCTGAAGAAGCGAAGGTGATGGGGTTGGTCTACATCGGTTACCCACAGGGGGGTTGGCCCAAATCGCATCGCTGGCCCCTGGAATACGTCACGCGTTGGGCATCCGAAGACCCAGAGCCGCATGTGAAGAGGCCCAAGGCGTGATGCGTTGGACCAACTACTTTGTCCATCCGGCGGACAACCGCTACCACGTCTTCTCTTTCCGGGAGGAAGCGCAAGCCGCCGAATTCGAAGCGCGTCTGAAGGAAGGCAACATCGCCTACGAAGCCCACCAAGAAGGAGGCGAATGGATGTTTGCCGTGGCGCGTACCTTCTTCAAAGAGGCCCTTCGACACAACCATCTGGTTCACGCGGCGCACCGAACCCCATTCATTCCCGTGGAAGGCCTTCGTTGGGCCTTGTTGGTGTTCACCGGGGTCGTGGTTGGACTTGCGTTGTGGGGCTGGCTGACTGCGAACCGAGCGGTTGCCCAAGAAATGCCATGGGAACTCGACGCCCTAGGTCGGGTGCATGTGCCAGTGGCTGCCATGGGGGTGCGTCCTGTTTCCATGGCCAACGAAGGCCTCACGGCGAGCTGGTCTCCCAAGGTTGGGAGCGACTTTGGGTTGCGGATCAACCGAAGGCTGAAAGACGGATGGTGTGTGGCTGGCGGCCTTGAGTGGGTTCGTCGTGAGCATTTGGTCGTGGTGTCCATGGCCATCGACAGCCTGGGCATATCCACCACAGACACCTTGCCCCAGCTTCGCAGCTTGTCGTACCGCCTTCCGTTGTTGGGGGGCTATCGGTTGGCCTTGGGCTGGGACACGTGGGAGGTCACGGCACGGGTCGGCTTGGCCTTGGAATGGCGAACGTCGGAAACCTCGGAGGTTGTGTCTGTGTTCGACGAAGGCGGCAGCAGGCAGCTCGAGGCGTACTCGGGTCGCTCGAGGTACCTCGCCTTTCCAATCTTGGCGGAGTTTGGGCTCCAGCGACCGGCGGAAGAGGACAGACTGGGGTGGTACGTGGGTTGGCATTGGAGCAGCCCCCTTGGACGAACCACGTGGGCTGAGACAGTGTGGCGGGACAATTCTTTGGGGTCTAAGGCCCGCAATTACCTGCACCACTCGGTGGCTGCATTGGACGTCCGAATCATTTTTCCAGAATGAACAAGGGCAACCCAATGGGGTGCCCTTGTTGTCTTTTGACAAGCGCCGAATCACATGGCGGTCGCCACGAGCGAGAAGCCTACGGTGAAGTTGTCGTGGATCAAGTTGTCGCCCAAGTCGTCAAAGAACGATCCTGAACCGTAACGGACGTTGTACTTGGAGCGGTCCAATTCCACGTTTCCGTCGATCGTCAGTTGGCCGTCAGCTTCTGTGACCTTGGCCAGGAAGGTGACGGGATGGGTCTGGTCGCGAATGGTGAATTCGCCGGAGACTTCGTGTGTCATTCCCTCTTCGTTGTTGGACAATGGCTTGAACGCCTTCAAGCTGAATGAGCTGGTTTTGAATTCTTCAATGGCAAAGAAGTCCTCGCTGTTCAAGTGACCCAAGAGTTTGTCCGCCCATTCGCCTTCCAAGTCGGTGCATCGAATTTGCGTCATATCCGCGATGATGTTTGCTGCCACCAAGGCGCCATCCTCGGAGGAGAGAAAGCCGTTTTGAATGCCGACGGTTCCGCTGTGCTCGCCCGTGACTTTGGTGGCGTGCCAGCTGATGGTTGAAGCGTTTGCATCCACCTTGTAACGGGTCGTGCCGTCCACGTGGGCGTTTGCACTGATGGCAAACAAGGCCGCTGCTGCGAGGGAAAGGAATTGTTTCATGAGAGGAAGTTTGTTGATTGATTTCAAGGTTGTGTCATGTTCCACCGGTCAAGGATGTCGGCAGCTTGGGTGGCCTGTTCGTTTGTCCAAACGTCCACCAATGCAGCCAGTGTCTCGTCCATCAACAACGAGAGGTGCTTGGTGGTTCGCTGACCCTCGTCGGTCAAGGTGATTTCGACCCGTCGACGGTCGCTTGGGCATGTGACCCTTTGCACCAAGCCCTTCGCCAGGAGCTTGTCGATGAGGCGAGACGTGTTGCTGTTTCTGTCGATCATCCGGGAGGCGACATCGGCCAAGGACATGGCGCCATCGGCACCATTCAAGATTCGAAGGATGTTGAATTGTTCAGGCGTGACGCCATGGGGCTTCAGCAACGCACGATGCGAGGACAGCATGGCACTTGAGGCATGCAGGACCGTGAGCACCAATCGCTGTTGGGGCGATTGAAATGCCGACATTTTCAGTGCGTCTTGCGTTTTCACTGTTCAAATGTACACACAAAAGATGTATGTACAATTAATGGCATCCAAAAAAGGCTAATCCCACGATTCGCCCTTTTGAAGTCAAGCACTTAGCAGCTCTCGAACAATGGTAGAGATGATCTTTCCGTCGGCCTGACCTGCCATGGCTTTGCTCGCCATCCCCATGACCTTGCCCATGTCTGCCATGGATGAGGCCCCGGTTTCGGAGACGATTTCCTTCACCTGCGCCCGTATTTCCTCTTCCGTCAGTGGTTGGGGGAGGAACCCCTCGATGACCGCCGCTTGGTCTTCTTCATCGATCGCCAGATCCTCGCGGTTCTGGGTGCGGTAGAGTTCGGCGGTTTCTTTGCGTTGCTTCAACAGCTTGCTCAGGATGGCCATGGCTTTGGCGTCATCCACCTCGCCGCCGCCTTCTTTGGTGGCTTCGAGCATCATCTTGGTCTTGATGTCTCGCAATGCCGCCAAGCGCTGGGTGTCTTTGGCGCGCATGGCATCCTTGATGCCCTCGGAAATTTGGGTTGCAAGGTTGGCCATCAGTCGACGTTGTCGTGCAAGAATGGGTTGTCGTTGCGCAATTCGAACCGACGCTCGCCGTGCTCGTCCGTTTCTTCATTCAAACGCATTCGGCTAACCTGAGAATCGGAACTGTGCGGGGTGTCGTCGATGGAAATGTTCCGGCGCTTGTAGGCGGGTTCGTTTTCCAAGTCGGCGATGCGTCCGGGAAGGTTCAGCTTGGTTTTGAACTCCGCCAAGTTTTTGGTGATTTGACGCTGGCGCTCGGCGAAGACCTCCTTGGAAGGGGTGGCAGAAGGCAGCTGATCTTGGGTCTTGGCCACGAAGGTCTCTTCCGCAGGGGGAGGGGCAGGGGTGGCGCGCCGCTGGGCGAGGGCGCACCGTGGGTGGAGTGAGGGGGGGCTCGAGCGCCGGGCGGTAGCAGCAATAGCAGTAGCGGTAGCGGGAGCAGCCGCAGAGCCC
>CAZKGY010000034.1:0-10350 GCA_964552305.1 uncultured Comamonadaceae bacterium | reverse complement strand
GTGCATCCAGGCGTTTCGAATTCGTCGCAGACTCCATCCATGTCCACGTCATTCACGCATTCGCCTTCGCAGTTGAACGGGAACGAAGCGTAGGTGCAGCTCCCGTCGTTGTACGTTGCTTCCTCGTCGTAGTTGCAGGCCGAGGCATCGGTGCACCCGAAAGACAAGCAGCTTTCGAAATCGCACGATGCGTTGTCCGCAAACACCGCGTCGGCGTCGTAGTTGCAAGCCAACTCGATGGTGCATCCGCTTTCGTCCTCGTCGCACGTGCCGTTTGCGTTGGTGTCAGGGCATTGGGCCAAAGCAGACCAAGAAACGAGTTGCAAGACAGCAACGAAAGCCGTTGCGAGCAAGGGAAAGGGGAGTCGACAAGAACAGTTCATGGGATGGAGATCTGTATGTGAATCTTGATGAATGCGCAAATAGAACAGATAAGATACGCAATTGAACCGACAAAATAAGGAAAAATGTCGACAAAAGCACTGACAAAACGGAGCGCTTTTGGTGACGTCGCTTGCAAGGCCGAACTCCCGTGACCTTGCACGGGCGACAGACATGGACGTACAGGCCATTCGATGCCTTCGTCGTACCTTCCGAAAACGATGGCGCAAACCATGGATTTGGAGCACTTGACGGTGGTTGTTTGGGCAGGGCTGATTGCCTTGATGGCCTTGGTGGCGATTTGGTTTTTCCGGGCCATCCGTCAGCACCGAAAGGTGTCCGATTCGGATTGGCAAGGGCAGCTAGAAATCATCGAATACTTCTCGCAAAGCGTCTTTCGGCAAAACACGCCCGAGGACATTGTCTGGGACATCGCGGCGTCTTGCATCGAGAAGCTGGGCCTGGAAGATTGCGTCATCTACCTCAAGCATGAGGTTCGTCCTGTGTGGGTTCAAAAAGCTGCGTACGGCCCCAAAAACATCGATTATCGAGGCATTCACGAGCCCATCGACGTTCCTTTTGGCAAGGGAATTGTGGGACGGGTGGGGCGCACGGGCGTGGCGGAGATTGTCAGTGACACCTCCAAGGACGCGGATTACGTGGTCGACGACGCCATTCGAGGCAGCGAATTGGCCGTGCCGATCCTTTGCGACGGCGAGGTCATTGGGGTCATTGACAGCGAACACTCGTTGCGAGGTTTTTTTCAGCCGTTCCACCTCCGGATTTTGGAGAGCATTGCCCTGATTTGTGGCCAAAAAATCGGGCGGAGCTTGGGGGAGGCGAGGATTCGGGAGTACGCGAAGCTTTACGAGGTCAACCCCAATCCTGTGGCTCGCATCGACCGTTCGGGCTTGATTTTGTTGAGCAACGAGGCGGCCGGGAAGGCCTTCGGAAGCGACTTTCGGGAAGGCAAGCGGTTGAAGGCCACGTCTGCGTTGATGGCCATGGTGGAGGACATGTCCCCTGAGTCCATGGAAGTTCAAGGCCAAATCGAAGAGGGGGGCGAGATCTACCAAGTGTTTTTGCGCTGGGTGGAGGGAACGTCGTTCTGCCACTTGTACGCGGTTGACGTCACCGAGCTGGAAGAGGCCCGGGAAAGGGCGGCGGGAGCCGAGCAGCACAAGTCGGAGTTTCTGTCGGTGATGAGCCATGAAATTCGAACGCCGTTGAATGGCATTTTGGGCTTGATTGAGTTGATGATGCGAGGGGGGCAGAGTGAGGAGGAGCGTCTCTCGCATTTGAGCCACATGGAGTTCGCAGGCAAACACCTCAAAGGGTTGCTGACAGACGTGTTGGACCTGGAACGCCTCGGCACAGGAAAGGCCCAGCCCAACCCCGCTCGGTTTCAGCCTCGTGGGCTGTTGAAGCGCATTGTCAATGGGTTTGAAAACCGGGCCAAGGCCACGCACAACACCTTGAATTTGAACGTGGACGAAGCGGTGCCTGAGGTGCTGGTGGGCGACGTGGGATGGATCACGCAGATGTTGAACAATTTGGTGGCCAACGCATTGAAATTCACTGACAAAGGAAGTATCAAGTGCACTGCTAGTTTTGATGAAAAGGGGCTTTGCTTGACGGTGGAAGACACTGGGAAGGGCATCCCTGAAGAAGATCTCGACCGCATCTTGCAGCCCTTCGAGCAGGTGCAACGTGACCAAATCAACGTGGTCAACCAGGGGGTGGGGTTGGGGCTCGCCATCACCAAGCGATTGATTGACCTTTCGGGTGGCACATTCGAGGTCAAGAGTGTGGTGGGGCTGGGGTCCACTTTTGTCATTTGCCTGCCTCTGTCCGCGGACGAGGACCAAACGTCACCGATCGAAAAGCCAGTCAAAGACATGTCCCTTGGTGTCACCGCCTCTGCCATTCCGGACGTGCCGGTGCTGGTGGTCGACGACAACGAGCTGAACATTTTGGTGGCCCGAAAAATGATTGAAAACTGGGGCTACGACGTCGTGGTGGCAGGCAACGTGGATGAGGCAGAAGCGCAAGTGGAAGCGCACCGGCCGTTCATGGTGTTGCTTGACATTCACATGCCAGGAAGGGACGGGTTTCAGGCCGTGTCCGAGTGGCGCGCCAAGCCGGACCCTTGGTCGGACCTCACCGTGGTCGGCTTGACGGCTGATGCCGAAACGCACACACGCGAACGGGCGTTGGAATCGGGCATGGACGAGGTGGTGATCAAGCCATTCAGTCCGCCGCATTTGCGTTCCATCATCGAGTCAGGAGCCCGCTCCTACGCAGGAGGGGGCGGGAGTGAGGCGGAGTAATTTCTCTTACCTTGGGTGGCATGATGCGTCTTTTTGCCTTGTTGTTCGCCAGCGTTTCTGTGGCGTATGCCCAACCGATGGAGTGCTTCGACCTCGCCTTGATCAACCCCGATGCCATTTGCCTCACGGTGGTGGATCCCGTGTGCGGTTGCGACGGCATCACCTACAACAACGCCTGCGAAGCCCAGAATTATGGGGGAGTCGCTTGGTGGCAAGAAGGGCCGTGCCTTGACGCACCGCCAGCTTGCACGGTGCAATTGGTCACCACCACGGAAGACGGCATGTGGTTCACCTTCACCGCTGTGCAGGCACCCTCCAACGTCACGCTGATGTGGTACATCGACGACACCTTGATGCAGGAGGGAGGGACGGTGTTTCAGGCGGGGTTTGACTTCAACCCGTTTTGGACCGTGTGCGTCCGCTACGAATCACCCGAATGCGGCGCCTTGGTGGAAGACTGTTACGACAACATGAATGGGGGAGTGTCGCCTTGCACCGACGTGGGCAACGTGGATTTCGGCCTCTGCGAATTGGTGTTGGGGGTGGCGTTGGTGAACGGTTCCTGCCAGTTTGTGAGTGGGTGTGGCACGTTTGTCGGGGGCGTCAATTACGCAGGCGCCATGTTTGAATCCATGGAGGCCTGTGAAGGTGCTTGCACCTTGGGCGATTCCTTGGGTTGCACCTACCCAAGCGCGTGCAACTTCGATCCGTTGGCGTCGCTGGACGATGGCGGATGCTTGTTTCCACCAGAACATTGCGCCCTGAGCAACGGGGGCTGCCTGTACGAGGAGGCATTGAACTTCAATCCCGAAGCGTCGTTCGACGACGGATCGTGCGTGTTCGCCCAATGCGCGTCTTGCTTTGGCGATTTGACAGGGGATGCCAGCGTGACGGTGGCCGATGTGTTGGCATTGTTGGGGGCGTTTGGCCAGGTTTGCGATTGATTCAAGGCCGAGAAGCTCGGAGGGGGCTGTGCCACGAGGCTCCTTTTGAGGGGGACGTCGTACATTCTTGCCATGAATTGGAAACAAGTGCTGGGCGCCGTGATGGCCCTGATTGCTCCTTTTGGGGGCCAAAGTCAAGACATTGAGTGGGCAACAGATCCCTGGGAGGTTCGCTTTGAACCAGCCCTTTACGCCCCGGATGCCTTTGTGCAACAGGCATTTCGTTCGTCGCCTGAATGGACGGTGAGTGCCCCTGCGCAAGCAGGCTGGATGGTCGAGGCGGACGATCAAGGGATGTTCCCACGCCGGATGTACGGTCCGGGCGTGACGATGGCCACGGGAACCACAACAGAACAAGCCGCAGAGGCCTGGGAGTGGGCTTTCCAAACGTATGGTTGGAACGAGGCACAGCTAGGCCCCGTCCACGTCGCCAAAGGCCCCAAGCACGTGCGGGCGTTCGCCCACCAAGTCCTCGAGGACAAGCCCGTGTTGGGCACCAAGCTCCAGGCCAAATTCCGCGGCTCATCCCTGGTGATGGTCGGAAGCACTTGGTACCAGGGCTTGGAGCCAGTGGCTGAAGAAGGCATGACCATGGACGAAGTGGAGGCCATGCTGATGGCAGACATGGCGGTTGCGCCAGGCCAAACGGGCACGGGATACGTGACCGATTTCGCCACCCAGGACTGGGAGCAAGTGTGGCATGCGGTGACCACCCCTGAAGGCGTGGTGGCGCATCCTGCTTGGTCGTTGCAGATCACTGGCCGTCGTGGCATCGTTCCCGTGCGCTACCTCACTTGGGTGGATGCGGTCACCGAAGAGGTCATTCTGCGGGCCAACCAAGTCATGCACGAGGCGCCGTCAAGTCCCGGCGCTTCAGGCCTTCCCGTGAACGTGTTTGGCCAAGTGAAGGCGGAGGGCCACGAAAACTATCCCTATGAGCCTGCGGAGGAACTCATGATGCCTCACATGACACTGCCTCTGGAGCCCACCGTGTACTTCACCAGCGACATCGGGGAGTTCAACATTCCTGCCGACGGGGACTTGGGGCAAGTGGAATTGGCGTTGGAAGGCCTCTTTGCGAGGGTGTACACCAACGGGGTGACCCCCACGTCCACGGTCAACTTGGTGGACGGATACAACAACCTGACGGCCCCGGGCAACGCCAAAGAAGTCAGCGCCTACCGCTCTGTCAACCAAATCCATGACCACATGCGCACTTGGTTGCCGTCGTTCTCAGACCTCGATATCAGTTTGCCCGTGAACATCGACGTGGCAGGGGAGTGCAACGCGTTCTACGACGGCTCAAGCGTGAATTTTTACGACGTGGGTGGAGGATGCAACGCCACCTCACTCATCGCGGACGTCGTGTACCACGAGTACGGTCACGCGATCAACGACAAGTTCTACCAGTCCTTGTTCGCGGGATTCATCAATGGCGCCATGAACGAAGGCTATGCGGATTTGTGGGCCATGTCGTTGGCGGACATTGCGGAGATCGGCAAGGGATTTTACACGGACAACCAAGACGGCATCCGCGTGTACGACGAAGACCCCAAGGTGTATCCCGAGGACATCGTGGGCGAGGTGCACGCCGACGGGGAGATCATTTGTGGCGCTTGGTACGACACCCACCTGTTGTTGGGTGGCGATTGGGCCGCGACCATGGCTCTGTTCGTGGATGCGTACCCTGGGCTGCAAGCCACCGTGGGCAATGGGCAAGAGGGACAAGCGTACACGGATGTGTTGCTCGACGTCCTTCAAGCGGACGACGACGACGACGATTTGACCAATGGAACGCCCAACGACCTGGCGATCATTGAAGGCTTCGCGATGCACGGCATCACCTTGTTCAGCTACGTCAACATCGCCCACATCCCGGCGGAATTCGTGTCTTCGGACACCGACGTACTCATTGAGGCCAACGCAAGCATTACCTTCCCATACGTGGCCTACTTCGAATCCATGCGCCTCCAATACCGCGTGTCGCCCTTGGACCCATGGACTTCGGTGCCAATGACCCAGGACGGCAACAACTTTGACGCGACGGTGTCGGGGCTGCCTGCGGGCTCTGTGCTGGAATACTACATCGACATCCTGGACGTGTTCGGGGGTGTCAGCGCCGTGAACCCGATCGCCGCCAACAAACCGGTCAACGCCAACCTGCCGCACTACGTGCTGGTCGGTGTCGAACCGGTGTTGCAGAACGATTTGGACGAATACTCTCAGTTCGGGTCGTGGGATTACGACTTGCCCGCCGACAACGCCACCACGGGACGCTGGACGGAAGCCATTCCAGTCGGGTCGCTCTCAGATCCATTCGACTACACCACGGTGGTGGCGCCTTACCTGGACCACACCGACGGCGACGATGGCTTTGCCTACGTCACGGGACTCAACGACGCCATTGATGGAGGCATCGGGGCCAACGACGTCGATGGAGGGCACACCACCTTGGTTTCTCCGGTCATCGATTTGACGCCGTACGAAGACCCGGTGTTTTCCTACTGGCGCTGGTACGTGAACGCCCCTGCGACTGGGGCCAACCCAGCTTCGGATTGGTGGCAAGTGGAGGTGACCAACGACGCGGGCAACACGTGGCAGTACCTCGAAAACACCTCCCAACAAGACATCTCTTGGCGTCGAAAGGCGTTCCGCGTGGCCGACGTCTTGGACATCACCAACTCGTTCCAAATCCGGTTCATCGCCTCAGACAGCACCACCATTGGAGAGTACCTGGATGGAGGGAGCCTCGTGGAAGCGGCCGTCGACGACATTGTGCTGTACGATTTGGTCGCCAGCGGGTCCGACGCGGTGGAATTGACAGAAGTCGAGCAGCCCATCTGCTTCCCGAACCCTACTACCGACGTGGTCCAAACGTCCGGATGGATGCCTGGCTCCACGTTGCGTGTGTACGACCTTGAAGGACGCGAGGTGCTCGCGAAGCGGGTTCAGGGCACGGCCACGTTGACGGTGGCTTCGTGGCCACAAGGCATGTACGTTTTGAAAGGCGTGGCCCTCGATGGCAGCGCAACCCAAGTGACCTTCGAAACGATTCGTTGAACGCCTGAATGGCGTCAGACATCTTCAACGGCAGCGTTGGCGATCCAGCCGACGTTGCCGTTGTCGAGTTCAATTTCCACCCAGTCGTCGGTGCGGCTCACGATGCCTGCGCAAACGCCTTCGTGCAGTTGAAAGAGCACCGTGCCTGAGGCGCTTGGCGTGCTGACCACGTTTTCGCGTGGAGACATCACGACGACTTGGTCGGGCGTCTGGGTGACCGCCAGGCTTTGCTGCACGCCAAACATGCCAACCATCCCCAAGCCCATGCATCCTGCCGCGAGGAAGGCCAGGGTTGACTTGGAGTCTCGCGACGCGCGTCGGGTGCGCCACATGAGCAACGCCCAGCCAATAGTCCACCAAAGGATGGCCCAGCATCCCCACGAGCGCAACATGCCAGGCCCGACCCAAGCAGACAGCCACGTCCCCAGACGGAGCGAGGGCACGGCTTCGATTCGGTCCACGATTTTGGCTTCGAGCAGCGTCAAGTTGGCGGCCAAGTCTTTGTTTTTGGGTTCAATCAATTTGGCCCGTTCGTAGTGGAGCCGGGCGAGTCCGAGGTTGCCCATTTTGTAAGCGCAGTTGCCTGCGTTGAATTCGCTTGCAAAGTGGCGGTGCGTGGCAAGGATGCTCGAATACGCTTCCAGGGCTTCCTGGTGGTTTCCTGCTTCGTACAGCGCGTTTCCTTCGGCAAAGGCCGAGTCCAACCGATTGTTGGGCTGAGCGATGGTGGTTCCGGAGAATGCCAAGGCCAGAAAGGCCAGCGAGAGCATGCGTGTCATGACCAATTGGATTCGGATTGTTCGACCAATTCGCGCAACCGCCGGGCCAACGATTCCGTTTCTCCCGTTCCGCCCCCGTACCGGTGCATTTCGCAGTCGTTCCAAAGGGCCATCCAGGCGGAATGCAAGGAGGGAAGCGATTGTTTCAGGGCGTCGGAAAGGCGCTGGGTTGTCATGCTGGAGCGTTCCCAGCCAAGTTTGGACATGAGGTATTGCTCCATGGCCTCGCCCACGTCAGCCACGTCTTGGGCTTGATTCAACGCCAAGTTCAAGGCGCGCATGGCCTTTTTCTTGCGGGCGCCCCTTGGGTCCCGACGCTCCATGCGCTGGCGGCGAGCCAAGGCGAGCATCCAGGCATACCCCAGTGGTCCCACCCCAAATCCGAGCATCCATCCGAACGATTTCCACTTCGACCGTTCGATGGGGATGAAATCGGTGGGGTCGAGTTGGATGTGTCGGATGTCCTGGTTCAACACCTGCACGTCCTGTTGGTGGGTGAAGGTCATGGATGCGCCTGCGTCGCCTTCGCCTCTAGTCACAGCCAGTTTCAATTCTGGGGCCTGGCTCGTTCGGTGTGTGGCAGTCCGTGGATCGAAGTATCGCGCCTCCATCGCAGGCAGCGTGTAAAGCCCCGGTGCACGGGGAATGACGAGGTATTTGAAGGTTCTGGACCCTTGTTCGCCTTGTCCGTTGATCCGGATGTTGTCCTTCACTTCGGCGTCAAACACTTCAAATTCGGCAGGCCAAACCAACTCAGGCTCCTGAAGGAACTTCAAGTTTCCTTGTCCCTTGTACTGCACCTCAATGGTGACGGCTTCATTGGTGGCCACGCTGTCAGCGCTCGTTCGTTGGTCCACCACAAGTTGCCCAAAGGTCCCCAATGAACCGCCGGGTGCCGTGTCGGGATAGGGGAGGACCTCGATGCTCACTGGGGAGCAGGTCGCGGCAATTTCTCGGCCATCGAAGAAGTTGATCCGCATGAACCCAACGATGTTGAAGTCGCTCAATTGGAACGTGCCGGTTTGCTGGGGAAACGCCACGATGCGACGCACAGTGGCCACGTTGTATCGTTTGCCATTGATGACTTGCGGTTCCCATCGGGCCTCTGGGTCCTCGATGGTTTCTTTCCAAAACCCCTCGAGCTCAGGGATGTCGATGGTCTTGACATCCAGGTTGTTGTACCGGTTGTAAATCTTGTAGCTCAGCACCAGCGGCTCCCCCAGGTACACCTTGCGTTTGCTGGGCTCAATGGCCGTCATCAGGTCTTTGTTGACGCTTCGGTTTGCCTGCCCTTGGGGTCGCGACTGCGATTTGCCTTGAACGAGCAACCGAATGGGCTTGCTCTTGAGGCGTCCTTCGTTGGTGGACCAAACCATGGCCGGCACGTTGATTTCACCGGTTCCTCGCACCACGTAGCGGTAGGTGTATTTGTCTTCTGCGGAAGACACGCCGTTGACCCATTGGCGATGCGTGGATGTCATGGGTCCTGAATGGAATTCCAGCCCTTTGACGTTGGGAGGCATCGCTTCCTCGGGCGAACAATTCATGAAGCTCACCGTCAAATTCACGAGCGAACCCTGTTGCACTTGGTTGCTGTTGACCGTGACTTGCACCTCCGCGTCTTGGGCGTGGGCGAAGGCACTGATCCAACCAAGGGTCAGCGTGAGCCACAGGGGTATGGACCATTGCCGTGTCATGTCACCAATCTTTCGTGATGGCTTGTTTTTTGCCTTGTTTGCCTTGGGCTATTTGCAATTTCGCACGAATGGCCGCTTCCTCCCGTCCCAAGCTTTCCAAAATGCGTTCCATGTCGGCGGGATTGATTTGTCCCTCGACTTGCTCGGGTTGAGGTTGTTCGCCAGGAGAGGGGTTCCCGTCTTGGTTTTGCCCAGCGTCCTGGTTTTGCTCTCCGTCCTGGTTCTGCTCCCCGTCCTGGTTTTGCTCCCCGTCCTGGTTCTGTTCTCCGTCTTGGTTCTGCTCTCCGTCCTGGTTCTGTTCCCCGTCTTGGTTCTGTTCTCCGTCCTGGTTCTGCTCTCCGTCCTGATTTTGTTCCCCGTCTTGGTTCTGTTCCCCGTCTTGGTTCTGTTCTCCGTCTTGGTTCTGTTCTCCGTCCTGGTTCTGCTCTTGGTCCTGGTTCTGCTGTTGTTGAAGCATGCGTTTGGCCAAGGCCAAGTTGTGACGGGCGTCTGGGTTGTCGGGCACTTGTCTCAGCGACTCTTTCGCATGCGAAATGGCTGTTTGAGGATCTTGTTGCATCAACGCGTTAAGGGACGCGTTGTAGTGGATTCGGGCATTCAAAGCCGGGTCTTCGGATTTGGCAAGCGCCGATTGGAATCGGGCGGCCGCTTCGGCGCCGTTCTCGCTGAACATCAGGGCACAACCCTCGTTGTAGGCCGCAATCGCAGCCTGTTGTTCGTCGCCTGATTCGAAGGCCTTGGCGAATGCGTCGGAGGCGTTGGCGAACTTGGCGGCACGAAAAGCCTCTGTTCCTTCGATGAGCCGAAGGCGGGCGTTGTCGTCTTGGGCCGAGGCGCAGACAGACCATCCAATCGCAGCGGCGACCAAGGCGGTGGCCTTGGTCCACCGGATTCTTCGCCGGGGCCAAAGCGTCTCAAGAAGCAGCAGGGCCATGGCCAAGACGAGCCATGGGGTCATGAGGTGTTCAAAGTCTACGTAGCTGACGGTTGCAATGCGGGCCGTTTCCAAGTCGTCCCGGAAGGCGAGGATGGGTGAGATGTCCACGAATCCACGACTGGCTCGGGCGTAGGTGCCGCCTCCTGCTTGTGCCGCTTGCGTCAGGGGTCCTTCGTCGAGTTTGGACACCACGGGATTGCCTTGTTCATCCACCTTGAATCC
>CAZKGY010000033.1:0-10560 GCA_964552305.1 uncultured Comamonadaceae bacterium | reverse complement strand
TCACGCCATACGTGATGGAGGTGTACAACAACGGGGCGACCGAGCCGGTCCAAAGTTTGGACCTGGAAGGAATCATCCCCGCCCTCGGCGTCCACGTCATGGGCAATCCCCAAGCGGAGGCAGCCATTGTCAACGTGAGCCAAGTGCTCAGCCAGGTGACGTGGTACAACGGCAACGACCCCATCGTGCTTCGCAAGAATGGAGAGATCATTGACATGATGGGCGTGATCGGCGAAGACCCCCAAGGGGCTTGGCCTGTGGGTGAAGGGGCCATGGCGGAATACACGCTCGTGCGCAAACCCAACGTCGGCCAAGGAAGCACCAACTGGAACGAGGGCCAAACGCAATGGGACGTCTACCCCCAAGACACCTTCAACTTCCTGGGCGAGCACTCCGCGTCTTGTGGGGGCTTGGGCACCATGGTCGTCGGCTTCGCGGCGCCCGAGTTGTATGTGTCGGAAGGTGGCGGCGTCTCGGTGGACATGCTGGTCTCTTACCCCTTGGACGACGTCACGGTGAGTGTGGCCGTGTCCGGCGGGGATGCGACGGCTGGCAGCGACTTTCCTGCCGTGTTCCCCTTGAATTTTGAGTTTCCGGCGGGCTTGTTGAGCGGCCAGTCGTTCACCTTCGCAGCGATTGACGACGAAGACCCCGAGTTGCAAGAAGAGATTGAGTTGACGATGACAATCACGTCGGGCGAAGCGGTGTTGGGCATCGAGACAGTGGTGGTTCGCATCCTGCCGTCCGACTTGACGTACCCGGTCTACGAGGTGGACCAGGTGCGTGGCGTCACGAACCAAGGGGTGCTGGACAGCATCGACGTGGCGTGCGAGCTGCGCGGCATCGTGCATGGATGGAACGACTACCCCCAGGGACTTCGTTTCACCTTGATTGACCCCACCAACGGCATCAACGTCTTCAGCCCCATCAACAACTTTGGGTACGAGGTCACCGAAGGCGACAGCGTCCGCGTTCGCGGGGTGGTGGGCCAGTTCAATGGCCTCGCCACGTTGTACGCCGACACGTTGATTTACGAAGGCAGCGGTTTTGATACACAAGAGCCCATTTTGGTCAACGAGATTGGGGAAGAAACGGAGTCACGCATCGTCAAATTGAAGTGCGTCAAGCTGCTTGACCCCAGCGAATGGACGAACAACTTCCCATTCTTTGACGTGATGGTCAGCTACGGTCTGGGCGAGATCCAAATCCGAATCGACGGCAACACCGACATCTGGGGCACGGACGTGCCGTTGGGCACGTTTGGCATCACCGGCATTGGCGGCCAATATGACGGGCAACTGCCCTTGTTGGACAGCTACACGCTGATGCCCCGGAGCCTGGAGGACTTGACGGAATCCGTGTACGCATCGTTCACGGTCCCCGACGTCATCGAAATCGGTGGGGGCAACGAAGTGGTCGCGGAAAACAACAGCGAGGGGGCGGCGTCCTACCAGTGGGCATTTGGCAACGGGTCGTTCAGCACCGAGGAAAACCCGGTTCTGCCTTACACGGAGGCTGGCACGTACAACATCTTCCTGACCGCGATTGACCCCAACAACGAATGCGCCGACCAAGCAGTCGTCGAAGTGGACGTGGTGGAAGTGGATCTGGTGGGTGGGCCCAACGGCCTTGTCTTGGATGCATTCCCCAACCCGACGCAAGGAACCTTGTGGGTGACCGCGACATCGCGTTGCCAATGGCAAGCCATGGACGCTTCGGGCAAAAAGGTGGGCGAAGGCACGTGGCAAGAAGGTTCCAACGCCGTGGATCTGTCGGCTTTGGCGTCTGGCACGTACCTCTTCCGCGTGGTGGCTGACGCCGAGGTGTCGACCCTGCGTGTGGTGGTGCCGTGAGCGCGCGACTCAGGAGCCTCCTGCTCCTTCACGCCATCGTTGTTGTCTTCGGGTTCACCGGCATCCTCGGCAAACTCATCACCATCGACGCCGAACCGCTCGTGTTTTGGCGCGTGGCCATCGGTGGCCTTACGACGGCGTTGTTTTTGTCGGTCCGCAGAGGCTGGCACGCCTGGCGACCCAAGGAGTTGCTCGCGGCAGGGGCGGTAGGGTGGCTTGTCGCCGTGCACTGGGTGACCTTTTTTGCCTCCATCAAGGCCTCGTCCGTGGGTCTCGCGCTGACCATGTTGGCGACGGCACCGCTGTTTGTGGGACTCATCGAGCCTTGGCTCATGGGGCGCAAGGTGGCGCGCCGCGAACTGCTGGTGGCGGGTGTCGTGTTCCTCGGCATCGCCCTGGTGTTTCAGGCGGAGGGAGACCAAATCCTAGGCGTCACCCTTGGCCTTGTCAGCGCGGTCTTGGCGTCTTTTTTCAGCGTGTTCAATGGCATGCTTGTCAAGCGCCACGACCCTGTCAACCTGAGTGCGGTGGAGCTGTTGTCGGCCAGCGTGGGCATGTTCCTCGTTTTGCTGTTCACCGGCCAAGTAGGAAAGGAACTTTGGCAGCTTTCGTCGTCGGATTGGCTGTGGATCGTGTTGCTTGCCGTGGTCGCCACGTCGGTGGCATTCATGGTGTCGATCCGCGTGTTGAAGGATTTGTCCCCGTTTGAGACCGCCATGGCCATCAACCTGGAGCCCATTTACGCGATCGTGTTGGCGTATTTCTTGTTCGAGGAACGGTTCGAGCCCACCTTTTACGTGGGGGCCAGCTTGGTGATTGGCGCCGTCATGTTGGACACGGCCTTGCGCGCTAGTCCACCCAAAACAAAGACCCCGACACCTGGTCGCCAATGAGCCAATGCTCCTCGGGAACCCGCCACCACCCATCGTTGAGCGCCACGAGGGTTCCCGCGTCCACGCATCGCTGCCAAGTGGCTGCGTCGGCGATGATGGGCGACCTGCCCCATTCCGCAGTCAAGGTTTCAGGATGAATGCCCTTGGCGGTTCGGAGCCCTGTCATCAAGGCCTCGTTGTAGCGGTCTGAGGGACGCAACGCGTCCCGTTCCTCGTGCAGTGCGCCACCCTGGACGTGACGCAGGTACAGCGGATTGTTGGACACGTTGGCGTAGCGCGTCTTGCCGTCGAACCCATGCGCCCCAGGCCCCAAACCGAGGTAAGGCGTTCCGGCCCAGTAGGCGCTGTTGTGTTGGGCCCGTTGATGCCCTCCTTGTCCATTGGGGGCGGCCCAGTTGCTCGTCTCGTAATGGGCCCATCCCCGCCCAGCCATGGCTTGGCAAAGCAGGTCGTATTCGAGCCGGACCCGCTCGTCGGGGGCTTCTGGCTGATGGCCCTTGGCCACGCGATGGCCAAGGACGGTCTGATGTTCCACCGTCAACGAATAGGCGCTCAGGTGTTGAATCGGCAGGTGCAGGGCACGCTCCACGTCCGCTTGCCATGACCGTTCGGTGGGCACGCCGTAAATCAGGTCGGCGCTGATGGCGCGGATGCCTAGGTCGTGGGCAAGTTGAATGCCTCGTGCAGCCTCTTCACCTTCGTGGGCTCGATTCATCCAGACCAGCGTCTCGTCGTGGAAGCTTTGGATGCCCACGCTCAAGCGTTCGATGCCCAAGCCTTTCCAGGCAAGGATGTTGGTTTCCGAAAGGTCTTCGGGGTTGGCCTCCAACGTGACTTCTTGCAGGGAGTCCAGCCCCAAACCCGTCGCCAACCCTTCCATCAGGCGTGCCAGCTGGTCGGGGGTCAGCAAGGATGGTGTGCCCCCACCGAGGTACAGCGTCGACCAATCAAGGCCCGCCCACCGTTCCGACCCTTGAACCCGAAGCCTCGCTTCTTGGACCAAGCCGTCGACCATGTCGTCCATCCCCTTCAAGGTGGTGGAGAAGTGGAAGTCGCAGTAGTGGCAAGCCTGTCGGCAGAATGGAATGTGGACGTAGACCCCAGCCATGGACCAAAGGTCGAGCTTGTTGGGCGTACCTTCGTGCCATGGCGCGTGAAATCCAATGGGACGACGTTCGAGTGGAACGGGCAGGTGCGGGCACTTCCGCAGGTGCGTCTTGGACCCCAACAGGCGACAGGGTGTGGTCGGTGTTGAGGGATGGACAACGGTTCAAGGTGGAGTGCCTTGAAGGGCCGGACGACCAAGGCAACCTGGTGGTGCGCATCAACGGTGTTCGCCGTGCGTGCAGGGTCTTGGATGAACGAACGAAATTGCTGGAAATGATGGGCATGTCGGTGACGGCGGGCCCCGGGTCTGGCGACGTCCAAGCGCCGATGCCTGGCAAGGTGTTGCAAGTTCTCGTCGCACAAGGCGACGATGTGGAGGAAGGCACACCGCTGCTCGTGCTCGAGGCGATGAAGATGGAAAACGTCATCAAGGCGACGGCGCCTGGCAAGGTTGCCTCGGTGCCTGTGAGCGAAGGCCAGGCGGTGGAAAAAGGGGCACTCCTCGTGGGGTTTGAGGGCTGACACAAGTCCTTGATGTGCCCAAGTCGTTGTTGAAGACATGTCAAAAGGGGCCCATCGTGCGTTCCAGGAAGACCTAATTTCGAATCATGGTGCGCAAGAAGCATTTGTGGGTGTTTTGGATTGTGGCTTGGTCGGTTTCCGCCCAGGCGCAGTCGGTGTTGTGTGAATCGGCGACAAGCCTTTGTGGCCAAATCGACAGCACGCTTTCGTTGGACCACGCCTTCGACCTCCCCAATTCAGAGGCCTTGCAGGGCGACATCTTGGGCGACAACGTCCGCATGGTTCGGTTCCACACCACCGACCTCATCCCCAACGGTCAAGGCGTGTCCGTCGAGGTGACGGGATGGTCTTGCGAAGGCGACTTCCAGTTGCGGGTGTATCAGCCCAACACGTTCAACGATTGCGACGCCCTGGAATACTTGCCCGCCAGCGACTTGCTTCGAGCCTCAGGCGACACCACGCTTGTGACCGAAGAGTTGTACCGGAATTGGGATTACATCTTGCTCATTTCCTCGGATCAGGTGGGGTGTGAATTGAACGTGAAGCTCACTGGACGCTCCATGTCGATTGATGCATGTTGCGCCGCCAACATTGACTACGGGGACTCCACCCAAGTGGAAGTCTTGGGTTCGGATTGGATGTTGGGTTTTGATTGGGTCCCGGAAGAATACGCGTCGATGTCGGGTGACAGGCAAGCAACGCTGGCCCCGTACCAAACAACCACCTTCTTTGTCACGGCATACATTGAAGAGTGCGCCTACCAGGATGCGGTGTTGGTGGCGGTGGGCGAACCCATCGTGGCACCCAACGCGTTCACCCCCAACGGCGATTACGAGAACGATACCTGGGAAATCAAAGGCCTTGCTTCGTTCGAGGCAGCGGTCGTGGAGGTGTTCGACCGGTGGGGCCAGCTGGTGTACCGTTCCGTGTCCTACCCCAACCCGTGGAACGGCAACTTCCGGGGCAGACCTGCGCCGGAGGGCACGTATTTCTACGTCATCCATTTGAACGAACCCAACGCCGACCTCCCTCCGAGGACGGGCAGCGTTTCCATCATCCGATGAACAAGGCCACCCTACTCTTTTTGACCCTGGTTGCCTGCGTGTGGACGCAGGATTGCATGGGGCAGTTTTACGCCAGCCGGTCGCATTTTTTGATGTCCGGGTTCATCGACAACCCCGCGGCGGTGGGCAACAACCCATGCCTGGACATGCGGCTTGGGGTCCGTTCCCAATGGCTGGGTTTCGAAGGCGCGCCATTGAGCACGTTTGCGTCGTTGAGTGGCCGCGTGGGAACGTCAGAAAACTGGGCCCACGGCTTGGGTGGCTTCGTCCAAACCGACGAGATTGGCCCTTGGTCCAACACGCGATTCAGCATGGCGTACGCGTCGAAAATTCGCCTCACCAATGGCGCGCGCTTGAGCGCGGGACTCGCAGCAGGCTTGGTGCAGTACAAGCTGGACGTGGGGAGCCTTTCCCTGCCCAACCCCAACGTGGCAGACGACCCGGCCATTGTGGATTCCAGGGCGAGCGAGGTGGTGTTCCCCAACTTGGACTTTGGCTTGTGGTACGAGGACAAAACCACGTTCGCGGCCGTCAGCGTCTTGAACTTGACGGAGGCGTCCTTGACCCAAATAGGCAACACCACGGCCCCCAGCCGGTGCATGGTGTTGATGGGGGGCAAAGTCATCAAGCTCGACAAGCGATTTTCATTCCGGCCTGCCGCGCAGATGAGGATCACCCAAGGACTTCCTGTGGCCTTTGACGCGCAGGGGATGTTCACGCTGGACAAGGTGGTGTCCATGGGCGCCGGTTATCGCAACGGCACGGCCCTGGTGGGCCTGTTGAACTTGAAGGTGTTTGACTCCATGTCCGTGGGCTACGCGTACGACTTTGGGGTATCTCGTTTGAGTGTGGGCGCCCGGCATTCCCACGAGATCGTCATTTCTCTCACCGCATGTGACGACACCGATCCGTACACAGGCGCGAATGGCCGGTGTTCGGCGTACGACTGATGGGAACAACGCTGCCCAAACAACTGCTTTTCCTTGCCGCGGCGCTCATCGTCGTGGTGACCATGGTGTCCACCCACCGCTTGACGTCCATCATGAAGGAGGAAGAGCGCCAAAAGGTGTTGGTTTGGGCGGAATCGGTGGCCCAGCGGGCAGAACTGGTGGCTTACACGGAAAAGCTCTTTGACGAGCTGGCCGCCGAGGAGAAGGTGAAGGCCGACCGGTTGGCGGAGGCGTACCGCATCCTGCAGCAACCGAACCCAGGTACGGATTTGACGTTCGTCACCAACTTCTTGTTCAACAACACGACGATCCCCGTTTTCATTGAAAACGAGTCAGGGCCCAACTACGACAAAAACATCCCGGACCCACCCCCTGGGGTCAGCCGCGAGGTGCACCTCGAGTCTTGGCGGTCGACCATGATGGAGCGCTATCCGCCCATCCACTTTGAGGACGTCGGCCAAACGGTGTATTACTCGGAAAGCGTCAGGTTGACGGAGCTGCGAACGGCGATGAACGACCTCATCGAGTCGTTCATTTCCGAGATTTTGCTCAACAGCGCTTCCGTGCCCGTGTTGCTTGTCGATTCCATGGGAACGCGGATTGTCAAGTCCCAGGGGGTGGACGTCACCCAATTGCAAGATTCTGCCGCGTTGAAGGCCAAATTGATGGACATGGCAGGCGACCACTTGCCATTGCCAATCCAATGGCCAGGCCAAGGGCTTCATTTGGTCTTTTATGAGGAAAGCGCCTTGCTGACCCAGCTTCGGTTGTTTCCCGCGGTCCAGCTGATTTTGATAGGTGCATTCTTGCTGGTGGCGTACCTCGTGTTCAGCGCCTCGAGAAGGGCGGAGCAAAACCGCGTGTGGGTGGGCATGGCCAAGGAAACGGCGCATCAACTCGGAACCCCGCTGAGTTCATTGATGGCGTGGTCCAATTTGCTGGCGAGCCGCGGCGTGGACGCAGAAGCCTTGAATGAGATGGACAAAGACATCTCAAGGTTGCAGGTGGTGGCAGAGCGCTTTTCCAAGATTGGTTCCCAAGCCAAACTCGACCCCAAAGACCCCATTGGCGTGGTCCAAGAAACAGTGGATTACATGCGCCCACGGGTGAGCAAACACGTGGCGTTGGACGCACAATTGGGTTCCAGCCAAGGCCAAGTGCTCATGAGTGAGGCGTTGCTGAGTTGGGTGCTCGAGAATTTGATGCGCAACGCGGTGGATGCGATGGATGGCGAGGGTGTCCTCACGGTCCGTGCGGATTGGCAAGAAGACAAATTCGTGATCGAGGTGGAAGACAACGGCAAGGGCATGTCCAAGGCGGTCCAGCGCAAGGTGTTCCAGCCTGGGTTCACGACCAAGTCACGCGGGTGGGGCCTTGGGCTGTCGTTGGCCCAACGAATCGTGTCGGAAGTCCACCAAGGCCAATTGACGGTTGCCTGGAGCGAGCCAGGAAAAGGCACCTGCTTCCGAATTGCCCTTTCTGCCTAACGTTCGACGCACTCGTCCATGAGTCGGGCGAGTTGGGCAGTCAACGCCCGCCGCTCGTACGTCGCCACCAGGTCAGGACGTGCTGTCGCCTTCGGAAGGTCCGCCAAGAATTGCATGGCCTTGGCCTGAATGTCGGGGTCGCCGTGGGCCACAAACGCGAATCCCCAGGCCTCACAAATCGCGGCCAAATCGCTATCTCCAGGCCCCACCACCAGCACGGGCAGCCCACTGGCCAGGCATTCGAACATCTTGCCCGGCGTGGACCGTTTCGCCGAATCGCTGTCGTTGTGGATCACGAGCAGGGCGTCACATTGACGCATGGCTTGCACGGATTCGCGGTGAGGCATGTCGCCAAGCAACTGAACCTCTGCGCCGGACTGGACCAAGCCTTCGCGAACCTTGTCGGCCACTTGTCCCCCTAACCGCAACGTCCATTGTCCGCGGACGCCACCGAGGGCGCGCCACAGGGCTGGCGTGTCACGTGCACCGTACAGCGCTCCAAAATGCCCCAAGGCCTTCGTGTCCCATTCACCCTTCGGGGGCTTCTCGTCGAAGTCCTCCCGGTCCCATCCGTTGGTCAACACGACGCCCTTGTTCCCCTTGGGTTGCAGCGTGTCGAGGGCTCCGGGCGACGTCACCAACACCTGGTCCGCGGCTTGAACGACCTCTTGCTCCATGGCGCGAATCCGTGCACGAACCTTGGGGCTGACCGCGAAGGTGTCGAGGTAGTCCATGTCGGACCAAGGGTCACGCAGGTCAGCAATCCAAGGCACGCCGAGGGCGCGCTTCAGCCCCAAACCCAGCAGATGCATGCTGTGCGGAGGCCCTGTTGTCACGACCAAATCCACGGGCTGCTCCTTGAGCTTGCGAACGAGGGCTTTGGTGGTTGGCTTCACCCACGTCACACGGGCGTCAGGGACAAACATGTTGCCGCGAACCCACTTCGCCATGCGGCTCAGCAAGGAGCCCTGCCCGCGCCGTTCGGCCCCGAGGCGCCCTTGTCCGCCCACGCCCCAGGCTCGAAGTGTGCGGGAAGGTTCCCAGATCGGAAACCTCCATGTTTCCACGTCGGCCACCTCTGCATTCAAGCTGGCGTCGGTCACGGGGTGGTCTGGGTTGGAAGGGGTGGCTACGATAGGCGTCCAACCTTCCTCAGGCAGCAATTTGGCAAACTTCATCCAGCGCTGAACGCCACCACCTCCAGAAGGAGGCCAGTAGTACGAGACAATCAAGACACGCTTTGAAGCTGGGCTCGGTTTGCCATCTTTGTCCGACATGCCTCAAATCTACGTTCATATCGGGTTGCCCAAGACCGCCACGACGACCCTACAAACCCAGGTGTTGATGCCGCACACGGGTTGGTGTTACGTGGGCACTCGGCTGCCGAGGATTTTGAACGTGGATCCCACGTTTGCCGTGCTCGACGCATTCGTCAACCGAGGTCAGGGGACGGCAGAAGCGGTGCAACGGGCGCTCCAAGACCGGTGGGCCCGCGAAGGGAAGCCCTTGTTTGTCAGCGAGGAAAACTTCAGCATTGGCGCCTTCCCCGGCGCGTCGAGCGAATCGTCCCTCGGCCAAACGAGGTCGGCCAAATTGGCCCGGCTGGCTGCGTCTTTGGAGGGTTTGGACGCGTTGGTTCTGGTGGGGCTGAGGCCGTTTCGAGATGCCGTGTTTTCGGCGTTTGTCGAATACCAAAACGAGTTGCAAGGCCTCGGGGTTGAAGCGGTGGCAAACGTGGACGCCCTGGGCATGTACCAGACCCACAAGTTGCGTGACGAACTGGAGGCGTTGTGGCCCGGCAAGGTGGTGCCTGTGGCCTTCGAAGACGTCGTGGCGGGGACGGTTCAATTCCCGGGATTTCAACAGCAGAAACCCACGTCACCGCTCCCCAACATGCGTCGGCACCCGCGCACCGAACAAGGCGTCCTCCGTGAAATCGACGTGGCGCGGCCGCTCAAGCCGTTGGCCCGTCTTGTCGCTCCTTGGTCTCCCGCATTTGCCCATGCGCTGTGGCGTGTGAAGCGCGCCCGGACTGTCGAAGTGTCTCGGTGGTCGGATCGAGAATGGCGGGAAATGGAAGCCCTGGAGGCGGCAAGCGACGAAGCAAGGACCCAGTGGTTGTCAGAATCCTGAGGCGCGCACCCTGGCCATGTGGCTGAAGCCGATGAGCCATGGGTCGATGAGCTCTTTCGCCTTGTGCCAGGGAAGCGTCCGTTCGTGGCGGCGCAGGCGCTGCTGGACCGATTGCTCTGCGCGCCTTGCCCAAGGCGCTTCGACCCCAGCCAAGGCTTCGAGCAGGACTTGTCCATGGGCCTGAACCGTTTGCTTGTTGGGCTTGTCCACGGAGGAAGGCAAGGTGACCCCTGCCAGGACATGGTGCGCCCCAGCCCGCACCCCTTCCATGACCGCGGCTCGATTGGCCAGGGGGAGGAGGGACGTCACTGCCCGCTCAAAGAGGCTGAAGTACCGTTCGCCGCGGCTGTCTTGGCCTGTTTGGGATGTGTTTTGTCCCTCCAGGCGGTAGTAGACCATCACCTCGTCCATGTTGCCGAAGCGGCGCCCTTGTTCCACCAAACGCAGCCAGAGCGCGTAGTCTTCGCCCAGCGGGGCATCGGCGGGGTAGGGTGTGGCTTGGAGCACCGCGGTTTTGGCGATGACGGTGGGGTGGTTGAGCGTGGGGCCCC
>CAZKGY010000032.1:0-10564 GCA_964552305.1 uncultured Comamonadaceae bacterium | reverse complement strand
CAGCGGCATTTGGTCTCCCCAGTCTCCCGTGTCGAACACGGACGCGGCGGTGTTCCGTGCGAGATACTCCGGTTGGTTGGCCGGCGACTGGGGCTCGTTGAAAACGAGTCTGGGCTTCGCCGACAAGGCTTTCGGCGCCCAAAACTTCTACACCTCGCTGTTCCCCGTGCAATACGAGGAGACCACGACTTTTCAGGGTCAGGCGACGTACGCCAAGACGATGGACGACGTGACCCTTGAATTGTCCGCGTACCATCGGGCCCACGGGGATGAATTCCAGTTGTTCCGGGAAGCCCCAGATTACTACCAGCAAGACAGCACTGGAACGCTTTCCTTGGACGGCGTGGCCGCAGGCTCGTGGTACACGCGTCCCAACAATCACCAAACCCTCACGACAGGAGGCCGGTTGCTTTGGCGTTGGGACAACACCGTTGGAGAGACCTTTGTGTCGCTGGATTTGAGGCGTGAGTACGTGCAAAGCAACTTGCTGGGGAACGATTCGTTGCCTGGGGTGGAGCCCAACGACTTGTTCCTGGTGTCCGACAACCGTCGCATCGTCGATTTGGCCATTGGCAGGAGGCTGGAGTTTGACCGTTTCGCCATCGGGGCCACCGCGGCTTGGAACAGCTTTGCGAACCGCCAGACGAACTTTGTGCCTTCCTTGGAAGCATCCTACGACTTGACGGGGCGCGGCGAGTCCTTCGTGTTTGTCTCTGCCAACCGCTCGCAAAGGCACCCGTCATTCACAGACTTGTACTACACGATTGGAGGCGCCCAAGGCAGCGATTCGTTGCTCTCCGAGGTGGCAGAAAACCTCGAGCAGGGCCTTCGCATCAACCTCACTCCGGACGCGAGCTACAAGGTGCAGTTTGAACAAGCGTTGTTCCGCAGGGAGGGCACCAACCTGATCGATTGGGCCAAACCAGACGGCTCCGACATCGTATACGCCACCAACTTGCGCTCGGTCACCTACGAAGGCTTGGAATACGGTTTGGTCGTGCGTCCATCCGTCAAGCCAGCCACGAACTGGTTTTTGAATTACGCCCGCCTTGGCTACACCACCATCGAGGCCGACCAAACAAGCGATGGGTTCCAGAGCAACTACGTGTTGGACTTTGTGGCAGACAAGGTGGACGCTTCGGTGGGGGTGGAAGGCCCTGATGCGTTGAGGTTTGACGTGCGGTGGTCGTGGCAAGACCGGTTGGGGGAATACGAAAACAGGTTGACGGGTGAGCTGTTTGAGTACGAACCCGTGTCCCTCTTGGGATTCACCGTCAGCAAGACGTTTGAAGCGTTGAAGATGAGGTCCTACCTGCGCATTGACAATGCGTTGAACAAGGATTATGTGGACATTGGCAACGTGCAACAGCCTGGGCGCTTCGTGCGCATTGGCTTTGCATACAACATGAATTGAACCATGGCCGAACAGCACGACATGAGGGCCTTGATTGAAGGCCTTGGAGCCCAAATGATTCAGGCCCTTGAAGCCCCGGTTGAACAGGCCCCAACGTCGGTTGTTCCGTTTCGCGGCGTCGCCATTTTGGGCATGGGTGGCAGCGGCATTGGCGGCGCGATCATGGCTGACGCGCTTCGGGCCGAGGCTGAGATGCCTGTTGTCGCCGTCTCCGACCAAACCTTGCCTGGTTGGGTGGCGAAGGGGTGCTTGGTGGTGGCCTCCAGCTACTCAGGGAACACGGAAGAAACCCTCGCATGCGCGGAAGAGGCAGTGCGACGGGGATGCACCATGGCAGTGGTCACCTCGGGCGGCCAGCTTCTCGAGCGCGCAGTGGCCCAGTCATGGCCAGTGGTACGCATGCCCGGTGGTCATCCGCCACGCTCTCAGTTTGGTCGGTCGTTCTTGGGCCTGGCCAAGGTCTTGCATGCGCATGGCGTGCTGGGTGACAAGGCTTGGACACAAATTCAAGCGGCTGCGAACCAGTTGGACGGCGAATCTGCCCGCGAACGAGGGGAGCAGCTGGCACTTGCGGTGGAAAGCCGCCACGTGTGTTTGTATGCAGACACGCCCCTCCGCGGCTTGGTGACACGCTGGCGCCAACAGTTGAACGAAAACAGCAAGCTCCTCGCGAACGTGGAGGTTTTCCCGGAAATGAACCACAACGAACTGGTCGGCTGGGAATCCGGAAACGAGACATGGGTGGCGGTCCTCATTCGGACCCAATGGGACCACCCAAGGACCCAATTGCGCATGGACATCACGACAGAAGTCTTCCAAGACCAAGGGGCGGATGTGGTGGTGGTGGAACCCGACGGAGAAACCACTTGGGCATGTCTCTTGGATGCGGTGTGGGTGGGCGATTGGATGTCGCTTGTGTTGGCGGAGCGCGCCGAGGTTGACCCCGTGGACATCCGCTTCATCGATCACCTCAAGCAGACGTTGTCGGACAAGGCATGAGCGCCAAGCTGCAGGTCCGGGACCTTGGCCGCATGGACTACAAGCCGTGCTGGGACTTGCAGGAGTCGATTTTCCAAGGCATGGTGCAGGCCAAAATTGCCCGGCGCAACGCGGGACTGTCGCCCCGGGAAGAGGCCCCTGGCTCCCCCTTGCCATTGTCGCGGCTCTTGTGGGTGGAGCATCCGCATGTCTTGACCCTTGGGAAGAGTGGCGAAGCGTCCAACGTGGTGGCGTCGCCCGAGCGTTTGGAGGAGCTGGGGGTGCAGTACTTCCCGATCAATCGGGGGGGAGACATCACGTACCACGGCCCCGGACAGTTGGTGGGTTACCCGCTGTTGGATTTGGACCAATTTTTCACGGACATCCACAAATACCTCAGGTTTTTGGAAGAAGCGGTCATTCGCACATGTGCGGAATACGGGGTGGTGGCCGGTCGCATCGAAGGGCTGACCGGCGTGTGGGTGGATCCTGAAGCGGGCGCGAAGGCGCGCAAGATTTGTGCCTTTGGGGTGAAGTGCAGCCGTTGGGTCACCATGCATGGTTTGGCCCTCAACGTGAACACGGACCTCGACTTCTTCAACCTCATTGTGCCGTGTGGGATTGCGGACAGGGGGGTGACTTCGTTGGCGCGTGAAACAGGCCAAACCGTGGACTTCGAGGAAGTCAAGACGCGCATGACCCGTCACTTGGCGGAGCTCTTTGCCTGGGAAGCGGTGGCGTGAGCGCCAAACGCACGCCTTTGTGCCGACCTTCGTGCACCGAATCCTCTTTGGACTGACATGAAATCGATTGCCCGCGCGACGGGGCTGCTCGCCCTGGTTTTGGTCCTGTTGTCGTTTTTGACCAACCACGACTACCTGTGGGGTGGCATTCGTGAGACTTGGCTGAGGGGCTGGGAAAACGCCCAGATTGACGACTTGTCTTACCGAGATCACGTGCGGTCCATCCCCGCATCGTCCAACTCCCAGCCTTGGCCCGACGGGCCACGCTTCGGGAAAGCCCAGCCTTCGCCCGAGGACCTGCAATGGCTTGAAAGCTGGAAGACGGCCAGTTTTTTGGTGATTCAGCACGACAGCTTGGTGCACGAGTCGTACTTCCGGGGACACGACGCCACGACCCTCACGAACTCTTTTTCAATGGTCAAATCGGTGACCGCCATGGCCGTGGGCTTGGCGGTGGGCCAAGGCTTGGTCGATGAACAGGAGGCCATGGCCGCGTACCTCCCGAGGTTTGCGGAAGGGGAAAACGCCTCCCTCACGGTCCAAGAGGTTCTCCAAATGCGCAGCAACATTCCGTTTGGCGAGAGCTACAAGGACCCTTTTGGGTTCCAAGCCAAAGCCTACTACCGCGAGGGCAACCGGGCCCTGTTGCAACCTTACAGGGTCGACGCCACGCCAGGGACGAAGTTTGAGTACCAAGGGGGCAACACCATGTTGCTCGCGGAGCTTTTGGACGCCGTTCGCGATGGCAACCTGAGCCAGGACGTCGCCGGGCAGTTGTGGGAACAAATGGGCGCCGAACACGACGCGTTGTGGGGGCTCGATGGCGACCCTGCCGACGGGGCCGTGGAACGATCGTTCGCCCAGTTTTACGCGACGACCAGGGACTTTGCGCGGTTCGGGCAGTTGTTGCTCGACACGGGTGCCTGGAAGGGACAGCAGTTGATTGACCGCGGGTTTGTGGAGCGAATGATCACCCCCATCGACCGCTTGACGGACGAGGTCGACACGTTCTGGTACGGCTACCAAATTTGGTTGGGGTCGACGGACGACGGCTTGCCATTTTCCGTCATGGAGGGCTTGCGGGGCCAAATGGTCATCACCATTCCAGCGCTGGACGCGGTGGTGGTTCGCACCGGCTACGACAAGGGCAAGGCCAAAAAACGAGGCCTGCCCACGGACGTCTTTCGGGTGATTGACGTGGCCCGGTCGATGCTCTAACGGCCTTCGGCGCAGTGATTTCACATAAGAAGGCACGTTTGCAAACGAAACAGCGACGTTTGCAAACAAGGACTTGAACGAAGAGAGGCATGCGGGTTTCTTGGGCAAAACCCTGAACCCATGCAAAGACAACTTCACGCCCTCGTGGTGGACGACGAAGCGCACTGCCGAGACATGCTGTGCCGTCAGCTTGAACGGACTTGCCCGTCCGTTGAGGTGCTGCAGACGGCGTCAAGCGCCCGCGAAGCGGAAGCGCTGATTCAAGAATTGGCGCCCGACGTGGTGTTCATGGACATTCACATGCCCCATCGGTCGGGACTGGAATTGGTGGACGCCATGGCGCAGCGCGATTTTTACCTCGTGTTTACCACGGCACACGACCAATACGCCGTGGATGCCATTCGGACCAGGGCCTTCGATTACCTGCTGAAGCCGGTTGAGCCTGACGATTTGGTGGCTTGCACGCGAAGGGTGCTGATGCATTTTTACCACAACAGGACGCCAGGCGAAGGCGTCGTGGCTTCTGGCCGCAGGCGGTTGGAGGTGCACACCTCTGGCAAGCGCCACTTTGTCCGCCATCAAGACATTCTGCACGCAGAGGCAGAAGGCAGTTACACCACGTTGCATTTGAAGGGGGGCAAACGCCTGACGCTGAGCAAAAATTTGAAGCGCGTGGAAGCCATGTTGGACAGCGACTTGTTTTTCCGGTCGCACAACAGCCACTTGGTCCAGTTGGATTGCATTCAGTCCTGCAATTACAGGGACAACACCCTGACGTTGGACACAGGCGTGTCGTTGCCCATGGCGGTGAGAAAGCGCGAGGCATTGAAGCGGCAGTTGTCCTTGTTGATGACCGCGTAAGTGCAGGCGCAGCCGGGGTTATCTTTGCCTCGATGGCGTCTCCCGCAAAGGACATACGTGCGTTGTCGGACGACGACTTGAAGGCGTTTTTGGTGACGCACGGAGAAAAGCCGTTTCGCGCCAAGCAGATCTCCGAATGGCTGTGGTCGCACGGCGCCGGGCGATTTGAGGACATGAGCAACTTGTCGAAGTCCTTGCGGAACACGCTGGAGGACGCCTTTTCGCTGGAACGGGTGTCTTTGACGGAATCCCAGACCAGCACCGACGGCACCGTCAAATGCGCCTTTGCCATTGATGGGAACGAAGCCCGCGTGGTGGAGGGGGTGTTGATTCCGACGACCAAGCGGTTGACCGCTTGCATCAGTTCCCAGGTCGGGTGCAGTTTGGCGTGCAAGTTTTGCGCCACGGGCAAATTGAAGTTGCTCAAGAACTTGACGGCGGGTGAGATGTACGACCAAGTGGAGATGCTGAACGCGTTGGCCATGGAGAACCACGGCAAACCCCTGAGCAACATCGTCTACATGGGCATGGGCGAGCCCTTGCTGAACTACTCGAACGTGTTGGATTCCGTGGAGAGGATCACGGGAACACCCGGGCTGGGCATGTCGCCCAAGCGCATCACCGTGTCCACCGCCGGGATCGCCAAAGCCATCCGAAGGTTGGGAGACGACGAGGTGAAGTTCAACTTGGCGTTGAGTTTGCACGCCGCGAACGACGCCAAGCGCGACCACATCATGGCCATCAACGAGTCGAACAACTTGGAGGTGCTCGCCGCGGCGCTCAGGCACTTTCACGAGAAGACCGGGACCCGTGTCACCTTCGAATACATCGTGTTCAAGGACTTCAACGATTCGCTTCAGGACGCGCGAGAACTGGCCACCTTTTGCAAGCACATCCCCTGCAAAATCAACCTGATCGAATACAACCCCATCGATGGGGGAGAATTCCAGCAGACCACCCCTCAGAGGTTGGACGATTTTGTCGCATTTCTGGAAGACTGCAACCTCATCGTGAACGTGCGACGCTCCCGTGGCAAAGACATCGACGCGGCTTGTGGCCAATTGGCCAACAAAAACAAGCTGGGTGAAACGGCCCCAAGAAAGGAAGCCGTCAGTCGAGCTTGAGCACTGCCAGGAAGGCGGACTGAGGCACTTCCACGGTTCCAATTTGGCGCATGCGCTTCTTGCCCTTTTTCTGCTTTTCCAAGAGCTTTCGTTTCCGCGTGATGTCGCCGCCGTAGCACTTGGCCGTGACGTCCTTGCGGACGGGTGAAATGGTCTCTCGGGCAATGATCTTGGCGCCAATGGCTGCCTGCAGGGCGATCATGAATTGCTGCCGGGGGATGAGCTCCTTCAACTTGATGCAGATGCGTTTGCCCAGGTCGAACGCGTGGTCGCGGTGGATGAGGGCGCTCAAGGCATCCACTTGGTCGCCATTGAGCATGATGTCCATCTTCACCAGGTGGCTCTGCTTGTAGCCGTCAGGGAAGTAGTCGAACGATGCGTAGCCTCGGGAAATCGTTTTGAGCTTGTCGTAGAAGTCAAATACGATCTCGCCAAGGGGCATGCTGAAGGTCAACTCCACGCGGTCTGAGGTCAAATAGACCTGGTTGGTCAGAACGCCGCGCTTGTCGATGCACAGGCTCATGACAGGCCCGACGTACTCGCTCTTGGTGATGATTTGGGCCTTGATGAACGGTTCCTCCACGTAGTCGAGGTGGTTCGCGTCGGGAAGGTCGCTGGGGTTCATGATTTCCAGCTTCTCCCCTTTTTTGGTGTAGGCCTTGTAGCCCACGTTGGGCACGGTGGTGATGACCGTCATGTTGAATTCGCGCTCCAGACGCTCCTGGATGATCTCCATGTGGAGCATGCCCAAAAACCCGCAACGGAATCCGAAACCGAGCGCGGCGGAGCTCTCGGGTTCGAACACCAACGAGGCGTCGTTCAGTTGCAACTTCTCCATGGAAGCACGCAATTCCTCGTAATCTTCGGTGTCCACGGGGTAAATGCCCGCAAAGACCATGGGCTTGACGTCCTCGAATCCTTGAACGGCCTCTGCGCAAGGGTCGGCCTTGGTGGTCAAGGTGTCTCCAACCTTGACTTCTTTGGCATTCTTGATGCCTGAGATGATGTAGCCCACGTCGCCTGCAGCCAACTGCTTTCGAGGCATCAAATCCAGGCCAAGCACCCCGATTTCGTCGGCGTCGTATTCCTTGCCTGTGGCCACGAATTTGACCTTGTCTCCCTTGTTGATGGTGCCGTTGAGCACCCGGAAGTAGGCAATGATTCCGCGGAAGCTGTTGAAGACCGAGTCAAAAATCATGGCTTGGAGGGGTGCTTCGGGTTCACCCTTCGGCGGGGGGACGCGTTCCACGACTGCCTCCAAGATGGCCTCCACGCCCATGCCAGTTTTGCCGCTCGCGGGCAAGATGTCCTCCATGTCGCAACCAATGAGATCGACGATCTGCTCACCCACCACTTCGGGGTCGGCGCTGTCAAGGTCCATTTTGTTCAGGACAGGGATGATTTCCAAGTCGTGCTCCAGGGCCAAATAAAGGTTGCTGATCGTTTGGGCTTCGATGCCTTGGGTGGCGTCGACGATGAGCAGGGCGCCTTCGCAAGCGGCGATGGACCTGGATACTTCGTAGCTGAAGTCCACGTGGCCCGGCGTGTCGATGAGGTTGAACACGTATGCTTCGCCATTGGCTGCCGTGTAGTTCATCTGAATCGCGTGGCTCTTGATCGTGATGCCGCGTTCGCGCTCGAGGTCCATGTCGTCGAGCGTTTGCTCCTGCAATTCTCGGTCGGAAATCGTGCCCGTTTTGTGGAGCAAGCGATCCGCCAGGGTGCTTTTCCCATGGTCAATGTGGGCGATGATGCAGAAGTTGCGAATGTTCTTCATGGTCCAAAGTTCCACCGGCTCCTTGCCACAAAGCTTGATTCTGGGCACCGGTTGCGCAGGCAAAGGTACTTCGGGATTCATCCGGGTCTGACTTTCTTATCTTTACCCTCCTGCCAGAGACAACCTTCTTTGGGGTTGCCTTTGTTTTGATCACAACCTACTGCCTGATTCCATGATCCGACGCATTCACAACCTGTTTGTCGTGCCCACAATGGTGGTGCTGATGCTTGCCTTGACGGGCTTCTCATCCACGGCCCAAGGGGACTTTGAGGATTCCCGCACCGCGAAGCAAATCATCGACAGCTATCCTTCGTTTGAAGAAGCCGTGCTTGAAATGACGCGAGACGAATGGGCCGTCGTGCGTGCTTGGGAGGACTTTGATGAAGTGCGCTACCTCACGTTTCTGCACGACTACCACGACAGCTTTGACGTCAAGAGGGCAGAAAACAAGGCGATGCGTTTGCAAAAGATCATGCAGAACGATGCATGCGGTTGCTGGGTGGAGCCTGACGATTCTTACACCACCATGGTGCCCCCTCCGGGGCTTGGAGGCTTGGGTCCCAACGAAATGGCGTGGGAGAACGAAGGGGGCGCAGGGTGGAACGTGGATTGCTCGTCGGCCCCGATCGCGGTGAGCAACCAAACCGACCCTTGGGAGTTTGACCTCTACGGCGCGTCGTACGATTTTTTCTACATCAACTCAAAGGGACAAATTTCGTTTGGGGGCGACGTCATTGACTGGACACCCACTGGATTCCCTGCGGCGGAGTACAACCAAATCGCGGGTTACTGGCAAGACACCGACATCCGCTCTGTGGGTGAAATCAAATGGAAAAAGACGCAGGATGCGGTCTACGTCAACTTCATTGACGTGGGTTACTACAACAACCAAGACGACCTGACGAACAGCTTTCAAATCATCATCACCCACCCAGAGAGCGGGGTGTTGCCCGACGGCAACAACGCACAAGTCTGCTACTTGGACATGAACTGGGCTCACGGTGACGTGGGTGGTTCAGGCGGCTGCTGCGGCACCGATCCAGGGGTGACTGGCGCGGACGGCGAGTCGACCAACCCGAATTTGGAGGCCAGCCCTCACGTGCAGTTTGGTCGTTTCAACCTGCTTGACGACACGTACAACGGCCCTTACGGCATCGGCGCTGACAACGAGGACGGGATCAATTGGTTGGACTACAAGTTCTTCAACATCAACACGGCCCTGACGAACAACAACCTGAACCCCGTACCTACGGCAAACTTGGGATGCGACACCATTTCGTTGTGTCTCGGCCAAACCACGTCGCTGAACGTGGAGTTCTTGGGGCCTGAGCCAGGACAAACGGTGGCATTGGACATCCAACAGTCGCTTGCCGGCGCGAGCTACATCGACAACGAATCGGTGAGCAATGGTGGAACGGCCACGTTCACAGGAACCTTCGTGGCAGATGGCCCTGGCGTGAGCACGATCACCATGGAAGCCACTGACAGCGAAGGTGCAGTCACCACGGTGGACATCGTCATCAACGTGTTGGACATCGTGCCTCCGAGCATTGAGGTGACGTCTTCCACGGGAGATTTTGGCATTTGCGCGGGGGCAGAGCTCGACGTGACGGCCCAATCCGTGGGCGGCCAAGAATCCGTGGAGGAATGGAGTTGGAACCTCAACCCCAACTTCTGGGACGGCAACGAAGCGACCATTCCATTTGGTGGAACGTTTGTGGTCACTGGCGACACGCCAGGAGGCTGCGAAGTCAAGGAAGTGTTTGAAGTCTTCCAAACGCCGTACTACCTCCCGACCATCACGGGCAACCTGCAAACGGTCTGCCCAGGGGATTCGGCCCTGGTCCAGGTGGTTCAGCAAGACGACGAGAACTTCGTGGATTGGATTTGGACGGGCGACTGGAACGGAGGAGGAGGAGAAGTCCTGGAATCCAACGGCCCATCGGCGTATGTCACGCCAGGAATCTTTCAGGTGACGGTGGTTGACGAAGGGGGGTGTGAAGGCAAGCGGACGTTCATCATCTCCCCCACGGCGGCAAGCATTCCTGAGGTCACGGTGGATCCGATGTGTGGTGGGGCGCCCTTCGACACAGTCACCTTCTCAGGAGGCTACGCCTCGCCCTCTGAGGGATTGCTCTCCCTTCAGCTCTTCTCATCCATCAGTGGGTGGGACGGGTCGTTCCTCAACATTGACATCATTCACGAGGACGGCACCACGACCAACGAAATCGTGACCTTGAACAGCGGAGGTTTTGCCAACGTGGACAACAACCAGAACCTGGCGTTGGTCTACGGGGACACGATTTCCATTGAATTTGTAAGCAACAACCCCGAGAACGACCAATACTTCAGCCTCTCGGTGTTCAACTGCGTGACCAACTGCATCACGATTCCCGACGCCTGCGATCAGATCGACGATTTGAGCGATGGCGTCATTTACTACCAACCC
>CAZKGY010000031.1:0-11339 GCA_964552305.1 uncultured Comamonadaceae bacterium | reverse complement strand
AGGGTGGCGAGAAGCGCGAGCGCAGCCACGGCGATGGAATCATGGTGGGACTCGACTCGGCCGAAGCCTTGGAGGAGGTGTTCTTCCAAGCAATCACCCGAAGGGAATACTGCGCGTCGCAGGCGTTGGCATCGCACGACCTGACCGAGGACCAGCACGACACGTATTTGGCCTACCAGGGTACCGCCTTGGCTGCGGGGGATGCGACCGACGCCATGTACGTCGCCAAAAACAACAACGCCCTGCTGCGCTACCGCGCGTTGCGACGGATGAACCGAGAATTCCACGCCGTGGTGATGTTTCGGGACCCCTTGACGCATGCCGCTTCGCTGCTTGCCATGCACCAGAAATACTGCACCATGCAAGGCGACGACCCCTTCGTGTTGGAGTACATGAATTGGTTGGCGCACCACGAGTTTGGGCTCGGGCACAAGCCTTTTCAATTTTCCACGACAACGCAGCTTCCCACGGAAGACCCCAACACCCTGGACCACTGGCTGCGGCTGTGGATCAACCACCACCAGGAGGTCCTGGCACTCGACAACCATCGCCTTCACCTCGTGTCCTACGAGGCCTATTGTGCGCATCCCCAAGCCGTGCTTCAAGCCATCGTGGAAGAGACGCACATGGATGCGCGCATGGAAGCGTACCCTGCTTACACCAAAGTCCGGCCGGTCGATCATGACGCCTCGCCAGCGCTTTTGGAGGAAGCCCGACGCATTCACCAGGCGTTGCTTGCCCAACAACTCCCCTCCATTCAGTCACAAAGCTGAACAAAACCACCTTGAATGGTGTTTTTTGAGGCATGAATCGCACAGTCATGAGCGTGGTGATGATGTCAGGTATTGCCCTGGGCCGAGCCCAAACGGTCGTCATCCCAGCGGGGTACAACATGTTGCTCACCGGAGGAGGCTCGGGGCTAGACGGCTCGCCTTCGCCCCATGGCAACGACCACGCCATGGAGGCCACGCTGACCAATTTGCGAGAGGCCATTGAAGTGAAGGTTTGGAGCCCCCATGGAGAGCCCTTGCGCGGATTTGGGCTTGGCCGTCACGGCGTGGCCACGGTGCATGTGGGGCCTGGCGAACGGCTCTTTGTCTCCACAGGAGAAGGTCCCAACGGCAAGGTCAAGGTGGAATGCAATCAAATTGACGACAGACCGTGACTGCGGTCAGGGCTGGAAAGAGACGCGACGCACCACACTTGCGGTGTCCAACAACACCACTTCCACCATCACGAGTCCCTCTTGGGAAGCCCCATCGGCTTCGAGCACGTACCACTGAGGGGTGTCCCTGGGGCCACTTTCCCCAAAGTTGACGGATGCCGTACCCACGAAAGACAACACGTCTGACACGGCAAGCGACGGATGGTTGGATTGGACGTCTTGAGACAATTGCAACCCGCCTTCCACGATGGTGGTGCGGATTTGCGCGGAAGGCAGCCAGGAGCCGCAGCCACGACCACCAAAAAAGTACAGCGAGAGGGCCACGCCAATGACGATGCCCACCGCAAAACGACTCAATCTTTGCCAAAAATTCATGCCCTCGTGGTTGTCAGGAACGAAGCTACGTCTGCCGACGTAAATTCACGGCATGGTTGAGGTCAAGGGCATCCGTTTTCGTTACGACCAAGCGAGTCCAGCGATGGATTTCCCCGATTTTTCTTGCGAACAGGGCGAACGGTTGCTCTTGCTCGGCAACAGCGGCACCGGCAAAACGACCCTCCTTCACCTGCTCTGCGGCCTGCTCACGCCGGAATCAGGTTCCATCCGTGTGGCGGATTTGGACTTGACCCAAGCAAGCGACCGCACCCTCGATGCGTGGCGAGGCCGCGACGTGGGCATCGTGTTTCAGCAGGCGCACTTCGTGCAGAGCTTGACCATGGAAGAGAACTTGGCCCTGCCCCACCAATTGGCCCAAGGCGCCGTGCCTGCAGAGGTGTTGGACCGAATGGGAGCCATGCTCGACCGTTTGGGCATTGCCCATCGGGCCAAGGCGATGCCACGTGAGTTGAGTGTCGGGGAGCAACAAAGGGCCTCCATTGCCAGGGCGCTGCTCCACGAGCCCAAGGTGGTGTTTGCCGACGAGCCCACTTCTGCGCTCGACGACGACAATGCCCAGGTGGTCATGGACATCCTGGACCGAGAAGCCGCAGGCGCCACACTCGTCGTGGTGACCCACGACCAAAGGCTCAAGGATCGTCACACGCGACGTGTCACCCTCGAACGAACGCCGTCATGAAACTTGGCATTGCATACCAGGCATGGCGAAACCTCCAGGTGAAGCCTCTTCAAACGGCGCTGAGCCTGACCCTCCTCGCCTTTGGGGTGGGCATGGTAAGCCTCATGCTGCTCACGGAAAAGCAAGTCAACGACGCCTTTGAACGCAACATCAAGGACATCGACTTGGTCCTCGGCGCGAAGGGCAGCCCTTTGCAGCTCATTTTGGCCAACGTCTACCACATTGACGCGCCCACGGGCAACATCCTGCAATCCGCCGCAGAAAAGGTGGTGAAGCACCCGTACATCGAATCGGGCATCCCCCTGGCCTACGGCGACAACCATGAAGGGTACCGCATCGTGGGAACGGAGCACACCTACGTGGAGCACTACGGCGCAACAGTCGCGCAGGGCGCGCTGTGGGAACGGCCCTTCGAAGCCACCCTTGGAGCAAGCGTGGCTGAAGCCACGGGCATGGGTCTGGGAGACACCTTTTTCAGCGCCCACGGCCTGACGGACCAAACGGACATCCACACCAACAAAGCATTCACCGTCGTGGGCATCCTTGAGCCGAGCCAATCGGTCGTGGATCAGTTGATTTTGACGCCCATGCAAAGCATTTGGGACGTCCACCTCGAAGAAGGCGAAACCAGTGAAGAAGCCGACCGAGAAATCACCGCCATGCTGCTCAAAAAGCGCAATCCTCTGGCCGTGTTGACCATCCCCAACATGCTTCGTGAAACGAACATGCAGGTGGCCCTTCCGGCCATCGAAGTCAACCGGATGACCCAGCAGTTTGGGTTGGGGACTGCGGCGTTGCGTGCCATTGCAATGCTCATCATGGCGCTGAGTTTCGCGAGCATTTTCATCTCGGTGCTGGACAACATTCGCTCGCGGAAGCATGAGTTGGCCTTGATGCGCACCATGGGCGGCACCCCCTCCTCCCTGTACCGGCTGTTGCTCGCCGAAGGCGGCTTGCTGAGCCTGGGCGGAACCCTGCTGGGGCTCGGCCTCAGCCGCGTCGCCCTCTTGGCTTTGTCCAACGTGGTGGAGTCCCAGTTTCACTATGACCTCAGCGACGTTGGCGTGCTGTCGTCCGAGTGGTTCGTGGCCTTGGCCGCAGTGGGTGTCGGGCTGGTTGCCTCCGCCATTCCCGCGGCACGCAGCTTGCGCCTCGACATCAGCAAAACCCTGAAAGAATCGTAACTTTCAACCATGAAGTTGTCTGACTTTCTGACGGTGACCTTTTCCATTTCCGCCTTCTTGGTGGTGTCCATGATGGACCTGAGTTCGCTCTGCCACCCCAGCGATGAGGCGCAAGCGATGCAGGACCACATTCGGCTGGTCAACTTTCACAAAGCCACGGACGACAGCCCTGCAACGTATCCCGCGTTGGAAGGGACCTCCACCGAGCTGACTTGGCAAGAGCTGAGCGACGTGGAATTCAAAGACATTTACCTCGAAGAACTCGACGCCTATTACTGGATGCCCACGTTTGGTCCCCAAGTGAAGGCGGCCGAAGGCAAGGACTTGTACATCACTGGCTACATGATTCCCGTGGACATTGACGAAGACTTTTACGTCTTGAGCCGCTACCCCTTCGCCAACTGCTTCTTCTGCGGTGGTGCTGGGCCGGAATCGGTGGTGGATTTGCGCTTTCCCAACCAAAGCGAGCGCGAATACAAGACGGACGAGCGCTTGACCTTCCGGGGCACGCTTCGGTTGAATGCCGACGACGTGTACCAAATGAACTACATCCTCGAAGGCGCGGTGGAGTACACCCCTTGATGGGGCACGTCAATCGAGGCTGGTGGCTTTGAGCCACTTGCGGTAGGCATTGAACAGGCGAGACCGCGACACAAACCCGACGTAACGGCCGTCTTCCACCACCGGCAAATTCCATGCGCCACAGCGCTCAAACTTGGCCATCACGTCTTCCATCTTGTCGTTCCATTGCACCTCGGCAATCGGCAAGGTCATCAAGTCGACCACCCGCAAGGTTAGGTATTGGCCACGGTCAAACATGACTTGGCGGATGTCTTGCAGGTCGACGATCCCCAACAAATGTCCCTCCCCGTCAATGACCGGGTGCAGGTTCCGCTGGCTTTGGGCCACCACCTCCACGAGCTGTCCCAGGTTCCAATGGGCCTGAACAGGCAAAAAGTCCTGTTCGAGCTCCTCCTTCAGGTTCATGAGGGTCAGAACGCTTTGGTCCTTGTCGTGCGTCAACAACTCGCCACGTTCCGCCAATTCTCGGGTGTAGATGCTGTGCCGCATCAAGGTGCGTGAGGTCTGAAACGCCACGGCCGAGGTCAGCATCAAAGGCACGAACAACCCGTAGCCCCCGCTGAGCTCCGTCGCCAAAAAGATGGCGGTCAATGGGGCATGCAGCACCCCGGCCATCATCCCGCACAGCCCTGCCAGCACCGCGTTGCCAATGGGCATCGCCGTGGGTCCCACGAAGCCGTTGATGCTCAAGGCCATGGCGAACCCCACCAAGGCTCCTGAAAACAAGGCAGGCGCAAACACCCCTGCCACTCCCCCCGCCCCCACGGTGAACCCGGTCAGCATGGGCTTCAAGCAGCTCGCCAACAACAGCCACCCCAGCAGGCTTGGCAACGCCAGGGATCCTTCCAACATCCAAACATCCTCAATCAACACGTCGGAGTACCCCAAAAACAGGGCGTTGATGACCTCGTAGCCTTCCCCAAACAACAGGGGCAGCGCGGCCACCGACCCACCAATCAATAGCCCCGCCAAGGCCATGCGGGTCTTGGGGTTTTTGAACCGTCCAATGGCGCGGTGGCCGACGATGTAAAGCCGAGAAAACAACACCGACCCCAACCCAGTCGCCACGCCCACAAGGAGGTACCACGGGAGCCTCGTCGCTTGAAAATCCGCAAGGGTGGGTACCGTCAAGATGTCCTCTCCCTCGAAAAACACAAACGCCGTCAGCAACGAGGCCAAGGACGCCATCAAGATGGGCACCAGGCTGGACGCCGTGAGGTCGATCATGATGACTTCCACCGCGAACACAATGGCCGCCACCGGCGCCTTGAACATCGCCGCCAACGAGCCCGCTGCCGCACAACCAATCAACAGGAGCCTCCGGCGGAAGTGCTTCCTCGTTTGGGATGCCACCTCGGAGCCCACGGCGGCACCCGCCTGCATTGCGGGGGCCTCCAACCCCCCTGAACCCCCGAACCCCACCGACAAAATGCTCGTGACCACGGGGGCAAACATCCAAGTCCGCTTCATGCGTCCACGGTTGGTCGAAATTGCATGCAACGTGGACGGAATGCCTGGACCAGGGTGCTCCCCGTTGAGCAACTTTCGCACCACCCAATGCGTGGCCCACAGCCCCAAGATGGGCCCCAAGGCCAAGAACCAGGACCCGCCCAGCCACGATTGCACGGCAAACATCCCCTGCCTCAATCCGCCAACTGCCTGCTTCATGAACACGGCCATCAACCCTGCTCCAATGCCCACCAACACGGCCCAAAGCATCAGCCCTCGGTCGGACTTCATCCATGCCCAAGCGTCGGCCCGACGTTGCGCCAATCGAGATCCAAGGCTTGCGTTCACGGCACCTTCACGCTCACGACCAACACATCGTCCACCTGCGCCTCGTCTCCTTTCCACACGTTGAACGTGCGTTCCAAATGCCTCTCCTGTTGCGAGGATGGAAGCGACGCAGTCTCAACCAACAACTCGCGGAATCGCCGACGCATGAACTTCTTGCCGTGGGGACCACCAAACTGGTCGACGAACCCATCGGTCGCCAAGAAGACGTTGTCGCCTGATTGTAGCTCCAAGGTGTGAAGGGTGTAGGCATGCGCGCCCGGTTCGAACGAGCAAATGGCCCGCTTGTCTGCCTTCATCTCGATCAACTCTCCGTGGCGCACCACATACAGGGGATTGTTCGCCCCAGCATACTCCAGCGACATGGTCTCCCAGTTCAGGGCCACCATCGCCATGTCCATGCCGTCTTGGATTTCCATGGGGGACGACTCCACCTCCACAGGCACGTCCTTCATCAAGCCTTTGGGCACCTTGGCCACGTCCCGAATGTCCTTGCGAATCCACTCCAGCACGTGGGCATTGAGGTTGTCTAGCACCTTGTGGGGCTCGGTGTACACCTTGGTCACACGTTCCAAGGAGTTGTGTCCAATCAAGCTCAAAAACGCACCAGGCACCCCGTGTCCGGTGCAGTCGATGGCGGAGAACATCCTGCGGCTGCCCACGGCTTTGAACCAGTAGAAGTCGCCAGACACCTCGTCCCTTGGTGCAAAAAAGACGGCTGAGTCTTGGAGCACTTCACGGCGCTCCTGTTCCGACGGGATGATCGCGTCTTGGATGCGTTTGGCGTACACGATGCTGTCTTGCAAGTCCCTCAACACCGATTCTGCGCGGGTTTTTTGGCGTTCAAGCTCTTCGGTACGCTCTTCCACCTTGCCCTCCAATTCGCGCTCGTTGGCCTCCAGCGAACTCCTCATCTGCAGCAACGCCTTGCCCAATTCGTCGTCCTCGCTGAGGGGCTCGTAAGGGGTGTTGAATTGCCCGCTTCCTACCTCAAGGGAGAACTTTTGCGTCCTCGAAAGTCCTTCCGACAAGCGGTTCACGGCCATGGCCATGTCCCCCACCTCGTCTGGGGTTACGCGGATTTTTTCCTCCCGCAGGACGCCTCGCCCCATGTAGAGCAGGGCACGCTTCAATTCGCGGATGGGCTTGACGATGCTTCGGGTAACCATCACCGCGAGCGCGACGCCCAAAAACAACACCCCCCAGGCCATGCGTCCCGCGTAGTGGGTCAAACGGTCGCCAAGGACCTCCATTTGGTTGGTGTTCTGACGAAGGGCCTCGCTGTGCAACCTGGTCAACCCATCCAAGCGGTTCTGCACAAGGGCAGTGAACCGCGGCAAAGGGGCGTTCCTGCCTTCGGTGTATGCCTCGGCTTCGATGACTGCAAAGGGGTCGTCGTAGCTGGCAAAATTGTCGAGCTGCCCCATGATGAGGCCGTAGACGATGAACAGCTGATCCACCTCGATTTCAAGGCTGTCAAGCTGTTGCTGCGCTCCTGTCGACCAACGCACAGATTGGCCTCGCAACGTGGCGAATCGACTGGGAATCTCCTTGTTCATGAGCTTCCTCAAGCGCGCCTTATCCGGGTCGTCGTCCCGGGTCTGCTTGGTTTGCCAATGCTTGATGTGGATGCGCGTTTCCGCAATGTCTTGGTTGAGCGTTTCCAGCGATTCCAAGCTTGGGACCAGCACGTCTTCGATTTGATGGCCCAATTTGCGGCTTTCGTCCAGCGACTGGCTGGTCAAAAACGCCAACACCCCCACCGCCACGATGAACACCCCGAAGCCGAGGGCCATCCGCCACGCTATGGTCCAACGCCACTTCACCTGCCTTCCACGATTTGGGCCAATTTCGCCTTGTATCTCGCCTCTTCTTCCTCATTGTCCAGCGCCAAATGGACCATGACCAGGCCTTTCAACGTCTCCTTCCGGGTTGCCTCCAACGCGTGCGCCTGCTCCAGCGGCCCGAGGGACTGCTCCAACCAGGCCACGAACTCCTCCTCCATGGCCATGACTTCAAACATCGACGTGGTGTGGTCCCACGATTTCAAGACCGCCACGCCGCGGTTGTAGAGGTTGACGGCGAGGTTGTACCACGCTTGCACGTCGTCAGGGTTCACTTCGGTGGCCCGCTCGTACTGATCCACCAAGGCGTCGAAGTGCGAGGCATTTCCCGTGGTTTCGAACCACAGCCGGTACGACTTGGCCAAATTCTTGTGCAATTCCCCGCGTTCTCGGGTGTCTGACCACCGAGGATCCAAGGCCTTTTCTGCCTGCACGTGGCGGTCAAACAGCGCGAGGAGCGCGTCCTCCTGGCCAGGCTGAAATCCCTGAACGCCCTTCACGACGTCGTTGTGGCAGGAACTGCTCAAGTACTTGAGGGCCTCGGTTGCCGATTGCTGCCAAGACGACGGCAGGGAGCCTCCAGGAACCGTGAGGGCCGTTTCCAACATGTCCATGGCGCGCATGCGGTCGTCGGGCCGCCTTTCCGCTTTGTAGCGCTCCTTCAACAGGAACCCAGAGACGTACCACCCCTTGGCCAGGGAGGGATCTTCACGAGAATCCAAGAAGGGGTCGAGTTGGGCCAACGCATCGTCGTAGTTGCCCGCCTGCCCTTGCAGGATGGCCCATTCCACAGCCCGATCGAGGTCTTGGGCTTGGGCGGCGAGGCCCAAGCAAAGGCATGCCAGACCCATGGCCCGACGGAGCAGGGTTGTCATCGTTCCACGGCCCATGACAAGATTCGGTTGCCAACCAAGAGACCGCGTCGCTCCGCGTTGTCGAGGTTGAGTTCGTATTTGGTCCTTCCGCCTTCAAACAAAAAGTTGACCACTGCCTGGGGAGGCATGGCCTCCTGAACTGCCGTGACCACCATCACTGGCTCGTCATCCAAACCACCCACCAGGCGATCCAAGGCCATGCCTGATGCCTCGGTGTAAAGCATGTGCACGTAGCCTTCAACGTCTTCGCCCTCCATGGCTTTTACCTCCAGCAATTGCGAGCCCACGGGCTGCATCGCGTACTTCTCCAGCAAGGCCTCCACCACGGCAGGGTTCTCGTGCACGCCGATGGTGAACGGTCCGGTTTTGACGTCGTCTGGCCAGTCGTTGCTTTGGGCGAATTGGTACAGGAATTGGGCCTTCCGCAGGGCGCGGGTGTCTGCGTCGTCAAACTTGGGGTCTTGCACCATGGCAGACACCGCCCAAGCCATCAAGCCCAAGCACATGCCCACGATCCACAGACGTCGACCCTCGACCACGAATCAGCCCTTTGCTTCAGGCTCCATCAAGGAGGTGATGTCGCGGTCGAACAGGTACATCGCCCCGTTGTCGTCGCCGGCAAGCGCCAGCTTGTCCAACAACTTCCGGGCGAGCGCCTCTTCTTCGATTTGTTCCCCCACGTACCACTGCATGAAGTTGTGGGTGGTGTAATCCTTCACTTGCAGGCATTCATCCACCACGCCGTTGATGCTTTCTGTCACCTTCGTCTCATGGTTCAAAATGCTCTCGAAAATCTCCTTCAAGCCGGAGTACTCGGTCGGGCCCGCTTCCACGGTAGGCACCTCGGCCACGCCGCCACGTTCGTTGACGAAACGCATGAGCTTGAGCATGTGCTGACGCTCCTCCTCTGAGTGGAGGTAAAGGAATTCGGCCACGCCGTCGAAGCCTTGGGTTTCCGCCCACACGGCCATGGTCAAGTACACATGGGAACTTTGGCCTTCGAGCCGAATCTGCTCGTTCAGGGCTTGGTGTATGGTGTCGTGCAACATGAAACCAAATTACGCCACACCGCCACGCCGGCGGACGCTCGCGCGCGACTTTAGGAACACTTCACTTTTGGAAACCCTTGAACCGGTCGCTCCTCATCTCGTCCGGAATCGCTGCACCGTCGAGCCACCAATCCACCAGCCGTTGGCTGGCCGTGGGCGCGACGAGCACGCCGCGCGTGCCCAAGCCATTCAGCATCGCCACGCCCTCCCCCTGTCCAGGCCAAGGTCCCACCATGGGACGGCGGTCGGGAGATGCCGGGCGGAGCCCTGCGTCGTGCGCTTCCAGCTGCGCGTCGAGGAACACGCGCTGCGCGTCGTCGTCGAACACCCGGAGCATGTGTCCGCGGATGGCACCCACCGCGGAAGGATCCGGCGTGGGCGTCATGCGGTGCCAGGAATAGGTGGCCCCCAAGCGCCACCACCGCCGGCCGTCCTTCACCCCCATGGGCAAGAGCCACTTGCCGTTGTTGACGTTGTGGCCTTCGGTGTTCAAGGCGCCTTCAGGCGTGCTCAGCGTCAAGACGTCTCCATGGTTGGGGGACACCTTCAGGCCGTGTTGGGCCAATTCTTCGCTGGCCCCCACCCCTCGACAATCCACGAGCAACGTGGCCCCGTCAGGCAAGCCCATCCCCACTTGCCACGGCCGGTCTTCCAGCTTGCCCAACGTCTGAAAATGTCCCTCGACAGCATCCAACATGGCAGGCACGTTGACCCAGCCTGAGCCCGTGACCACGCCGCAACCGTCTGTTGCGCTCACGTGACCCACAGGCTCCTGAGACCGATCAATCCATTGCGCCACGCCGTGCCCCTCCTGGATGCGCGCATCCCAATCCTCGCGGCTTTGGTCGTTCGGGAAAATTCGCATAACCGGCACATCGTCAAACAAGGAGTCCTCAAGTCCCATCGACTGCTGCATGTCTTCGAGCAACGCCTTCATGGCTGCCACGTGATGCTCGGCATTCCAAACCTCAACCACGTGCCGAAACGACACCGGGTTGTACATCCCGGCTGCCACCCGGGACGCAGCATGGCTTCCGTCCCCCCACCAACGCACGTCGCAGCCCCTCTTGTGAAACCGCCAGGCCGTCATGGCACCCGCGATCCCACGGCCCACCACCACCACGTGTTCCTTGGCCGGATCCTTCATGGCCGATGTCACTCTCCGATGACCCCCAGTTCCTTGCCTACCTTCTCAAAGGCCGCCAAGGCACGATCCAGGTGATCCTTCGTGTGCGCCGCACTCAATTGTACGCGGATGCGGGCCTCGCCTTTGGGCACGACCGGGTAGAAAAAGCCGATGACGTAGATGCCTTCCTCGAGCAAGGCATTGGCCATGACTTGGGACAACTTGGCGTCGCCGAGCATGACTGGCACAATGGCCGACTCTCCATCCTTGAACGGGAGGCCGGCCTTGCGGAGGCCCTCTTTGAAGTACGCCGTGTTGGCCTCCAGGGTGTCCCGAAGTTCCGTGGTCTCGTCAAGCATCTTGAACACTTCAATGGACGCGCCAACAATGCTTGGCGCCAGGGAATTCGAGAACAAATACGGGCGGCTGCGCTGACGCAACATGTCGATGATCTCTTGCTTTCCGGTGGTGAACCCACCCATGGCGCCACCCATGGCCTTGCCCAGCGTGCCCGTGATGATGTCCACCCGACCGAGGGCGTTGCGGAGCTCGATGGACCCCCGGCCCGTGGCACCGATGAAGCCCGTGGCGTGGCACTCGTCCACCATCACCATGGCGTCGTAGGCGTCCGCGAGGTCGCAGATT
>CAZKGY010000030.1:0-11465 GCA_964552305.1 uncultured Comamonadaceae bacterium | reverse complement strand
TCGCACGGCATGTGCAACACACCCCACCCAAGCAACTGTATGGGGCGTCCAGTCCTGCATCCAGCGCAGCGTCGAGCATGTTCTTGTCTTTGTCGAGGGACAAGCTTGTCGTGAGCCCATCAAGCACAACTTGCATGGGAATGCCCTGGCCTGGAGCCGCCTCCGCCTTGGGAGCAACAGGCTTGGCTGCGCTCGCTGACGTGAAGAGCTCAAACTTGATTTGGTCCTCCGCCAAGCCAAAATCTACCAGGGCATCTTTGCACCCCATGATCATGGCTTCCGGACCACAGAGGTAGGCCACGTCAGGCTTGGCCTCAGCGCAGAACGTTTGAAGCATTTGGGCACATCGCTCCTGATCCAAGCGGCCCGAGAGCAACTCCGCGTCCACTGGTTCTCTTGTGAGCAACGAAAACAGACGCAACCGGTTCAAGTGAACGTCTTTGAGGTCTTGCAACGCTTCGCGAAACATGGTGCTCGCCGCCGTCTTGTTGGCGTAAAACAGCGTGTACGTGGCCGAAGGGTCGTTCGCCAAGATGGACTTCACCTGACTCAAGATGGGCGTGATGCCCGATCCTGCTGCCACACCCAAGTGGTGCAACCCTGTCCCTTCCTTCACCACGAATCGGCCTTGAGGCACCATGACGTCCATCACATCCCCTGCGCTCAACGATTCGTTCGCGTACGTGGAAAACAGTCCACCGGGGACCTTCTTGATGCCCACCTGCCAAACACCCTCGTGAGGGGCGGAACAAAGCGAGTAACTCCGACGGACTTCTTGGCCGTCGATGTCGGTTTTGAGGGTCAAATACTGGCCCGCCGAGAACGAAAACTCTTGGGCCAAGGCCTGAGTCACGTCGAAGTCAACGACCACCGAATCGGCCGTTTCACGGACGACGGATTTGACGGGAATGGAATGGAATGTTGCCATGGGTTGCGAAAGTAGTCCACACCTTGGTTTGGGCATGTTGTGAAAGTCATCAAACACCACAGCGCCCTCACTGTTTATTTTTGACACAAACTTGCGCGCATGAGTCCTGTTGAAATGAACCTGGAAGCCCGCTTTGAAGCCTACGTGGCGGAGGACAAAAAAATCGAGCCGAAAGACTGGATGCCCGATGCATATCGGAAAACGTTGATCCGCCAAATCAGCCAGCACGCCCACAGCGAAATCGTCGGCATGCTGCCCGAAGGCAACTGGATTTCTAGGGCGCCATCGCTGAAACGAAAAGCCATCTTGCTCGCCAAGGTGCAGGACGAAGCTGGCCACGGACTCTACTTGTACAGCGCCGCAGAGACCCTAGGCGTCACCCGCGACAAGTTGCTGGACGACCTCCACACAGGCAAAGCCAAGTACAGTTCCATCTTCAACTACCCCACCCTGACTTGGGCCGACATCGGCGCCGTGGGTTGGTTGGTCGATGGCGCCGCCATCATGAACCAAGTCCCCTTGTGCAAGTGCAGCTACGGACCGTATGCCCGAGCCATGGTTCGGGTTTGCAAGGAAGAGAGCTTTCACCAGCGCCAGGGGTTCCAAATCATGGTGGACATGGCCCAAGGCACGAAGGAACAGAAAGCCATGGCACAGGACGCTTTGAACCGGTGGTGGTGGCCCTCGCTCATGATGTTTGGGCCAAGCGATGCCGATTCTCCCCACTCTGCCCAGAGCATGAAGTGGAACATCAAGCGCTTCTCCAACGACGAACTTCGCCAGCGATTTGTCGACATGACGGTCCCTCAAGCGGAGTTGCTCGGACTCACCTTGCCCGACCCCGACTTGAAGTGGAACGAAGCGCGTGGTCACTACGACTTTGGCGCCATCAACTGGGACGAATTTTACAACGTAATTCAGGGCAACGGACCTTGCAACAAGGAACGTCTGCAAGCGCGCGTCGACGCCCACGAACGCGGTGCGTGGGTGCGTGAGGCGGCCAACGCGTACGCCACAAAACAAGCCGACCGCCAACAAGACGCCAACACCCACGCAGCATGAGTGGTGCCACCAACAAATGGCCCTTGTGGGAGGTCTTCGTGCGCAGCCGTCAAGGACTCGGCCACAAACACGTGGGCTCCCTCCACGCGGCAGACGCCAAAATGGCCATTCAAAACGCACGGGACGTCTACACCCGCCGCCAAGAAGGCGTGAGCATTTGGGTGGTCCCAGCTTCGGCCATCACGGCGTCCAGCCCGGACGACAAGGACGTGTTGTTTGACCCTGCAGACGACAAAGTGTACCGCTACCCCACCTTCTACCAGTTGCCCGACGAGGTCAACAACATGTGACCCATGACGCAACAAGAACTTTCGCAGGCATGCATGAGGCTCGGTGACGACGCCTTGGTGCTGGGGCAACGCTTGGCGGCATGGTGCGGTCACGGACCGATCCTCGAAGAAGACATTGCCTTGAGCAACCTTGCCTTGGACCTGATCGGACAAGCGCGTCACTGGCTCAAATTGAGTGGCGAAATTGAAGGTCAGGGTCGTGACGAAGACCGACTCGCCTACTTCCGTACCGACCGCGAATTCCAAAACCATCTCCTCGTGGAACGGCCCAACGGCCACTTTGGCGACACGCTGGTCCGACAGATGTTGTTTGACGCCTTCTCGTTGGAACGCATGAAATTCATGAAGCACCAAACGGTGAACGAGGAAGCCGCGGGCATTGCCGCCAAAGCCTACAAAGAAGTGCAATACCACTGGAGCCACAGCAGCCAGTGGGTCATTCGGCTGGGCGATGGCACGGAAGAAAGCCACGACAAGGTGCAAGCAAGCTTGAACGAATTGTGGGCCTACACCGGTGAACTCTTCCTTCCGGACGCCACCGACAACGCTTGCGTTGAGGCAGGATTGATGCCCGACCTCCAGACCGTGCGCGACGCATGGTTCCACAACGTCCAAGCGGTCTGCCGAGAGGCTCAACTGGACTTGCCTGAAACTGGATGGATGCACGAAGGCGGCAAGCAAGGACGCCATTCCGAGCACTTGAGCTACATGCTGGCCGAGATGCAGGTCCTCCCGCGCACGTACCCCGACGCCACTTGGTGATGTCTGACACGGACCACGCAAGGATTCAACGGGCATGGGAACAAGTCCGCACCGTCAACGACCCCGAGCTTCCCTTTTTGAACGTGGAAGAAATGGGCATGGTGCGTTCGGTCAAGGTTGACCAAGGCGAACTTCTGGTCACGGTGACTCCCACATATTCTGGATGTCCAGCCACGGAAGTGATTCAGGAGGATGTCAGCCAAGCCTTGGAGGCGGTCGACACCAACTTTCGAGTGGTCGTGTCGATGAGTCCCGCGTGGACCACCGACTGGATTCAGGAATCGGCACGGGCCAAAATGCTCGAGCACGGCATCGCCCCCCCGCAGGGCAAGAGCGTCGACAAAGCCTTCCTGACGGGACAGGGCCGCGTCATCCCATGTCCCTTGTGCCGAACCACCAACACCAAGATGGTGTCTGCGTTTGGGAGCACCGCCTGCAAGGCCCAGTTTGTGTGCAACGATTGCGCCGAGCCCTTTGAGCACTTCAAGTGCATTTGACCCCTACCTTCCTGGCATGAACGACGCCCCCATCCATTCCATCGTGGCTCGCATGCTCGAAACCGATGCCATGAGCCGCGCCATGGGCATGGAAGTCCTCGAGAGCGAACCAGGACGATGCGTTTGTCGCCTGACCGTCCGGCCCGACATGGTGAACGGCTTTGGCATCGCCCACGGTGCGGTGACCTATGCCTTGGCTGACAGCACGCTCGCCTTTGCGGTGAACGCCATGGGTCGTCACGCCGTCAGCACCGCCGGAACCATCCAACACCTCGAGGCTGTGCGCGTCGGAGACGTGCTCACGGCCACCTCAACCCTCGTCGCCGATGGCCACAAAGTCGTGCACGTCGACGTGCATGTGCGCAACCAAGACGGCGTGGAGGTGGCCCGGCTGGCCGCCACGGGTTACAAGAAGTCCACGTCTTGGGATGGATGAATCAGCCCTCCTGGGCAAACTGCATTTCGAACAGCTTGTGGTACACGCCACCCTGCTGAACCAACGCCTCGTGCGTCCCCTGCTCGACGATGCGCCCCTTGTCAAACACCAAGATCTTGCTCGCGTCACGCACCGTGTTGAGTCGGTGCGCCACCAGCAACGACGTCCTTCCCTCGGTGAGTTTCGCCGTGGCCTCCTGGATCCAGCGTTCGCTTTCGCTGTCGATGCTTGACGTCGCCTCGTCCAAAATCAAGATGTTGGGGTTGCTCAAGTAGGCGCGCACAAACGCAATCAACTGCCTTTGCCCCACGCTCAAGGTGGCTCCACGCTCTCGCACGTCGTGGTCGAGTCCATCAGGAAGTTTTTCCACAAAGGCCTCGGCCCCCACGGCCCGAATCGCTTCCCAAATGTGCTCGTCCGTCAAGGAATCATCATGGAGACACACGTTCTCGCGCAGCGAACCACTGAACAGGAACACGTCCTGCATCACTACGCCCACCTGGCTTCTGAGTTCGTTCACGTCGATGTCACGGATGTCGACGCCATCCAACCGGATGGTGCCCTTTTGGAATTCGTAAAACCGTGAGATCAAGTTCACCACCGAACTTTTCCCTGCGCCTGTCGCCCCGACAAACGCCACGCGGTCTCCTGCCGACACCTGAAAGCTGACGTCGCGCAACACCCAATCCGGGGAACCATCTTCCAAGTCTTGGTAGGCAAACCACACGCCTTCGAATTCGATGTTGCCCTGCCAACTTGGACTGACGGGCTTGAGAGGCGAAGGCATGGTCTGGTCTTCGGCGAGAAGCTTGAAGACCCGGTCCGCGTTGACAATGCCCATCTGCAGCACGTTGAATCGATCCGCCAACTGACGAATGGGACGGTACAGCATGAACACGTACAGGATGAATTGCAAGACGACACCCAAGGTCAGCGTGCCTTCCACCACCCCGCCCATGCCAAGCCACAGCAACAACGCCACGCTTGTTGCAGAGAGCATTTCCACCACGGGAAAAAACACGCTGAATGCCCAGATGGAACGGATGTTGGCGTCGCGATGCATGCGGTTGATGGCCTCGAACCGATGCGCCTCCTTTTGCTCCCTGTTGAAGGCCTGCACCACGGACATGCCGTTGACATGCTCTTGGACGAACTCGTTGATTCGGGCCACTTGGTTGCGGACATCGACGAACGCCCCTTTGATGTGACGCTGAAAAATGCGCGTGGCCCAAAGCAATCCAGGAATGGGCATCAACACAATCAAGGTTAGCCGCCAATCGATCCAAAGCATGGCTCCGACGACCACGAAGAGCGCAAGGAGATCGCCAATCGCATTCAGAAGACCGTTGCTGAAAACGTTGGCGATGCCATCAATGTCGCTGACGTGGCGCGTGACAAGTGCCCCGACTGGGTTTCGATCGAAAAACTTCAACCGGAATCCACTGACGTGACGAAAGAGCTTGGCACGCAAATCCAAACTCACGCTTTGTGCCACCCAGTTGGCCAAGTACGTCACCCGGTACTGCAACAGCGCTTCCACCAACAACACGCCCACCACCATCAAAAACACGCGCGTGAGCCCTTCCATGTCGCCTGCTGCAATGTGGACGTCCACCGCCTGTCGAATCAACGCCGGCCGGACCCACACAAGTGAAGACAGCGACACCACCAAAAACCCTGTCCAGGCAAAGCGCCTGCGGTAGGGTTTGACCTGCTGCAAAATGGTTTTGACCGTTTCCGCGTCAAAGATGTTTCCCGCCTTGCTCGATGACATGCCGACCAAAGTTAGCCCTCGCGCGAGGGCTTGAAAACCTCTGCTGGATAAACCACGCGATTCAGGAACAAGCCACACCCCAGCACGCTCTTCCCTGCAGCACTTCGGTCACGGGCTTCGAGGATGGCCACGAGGTCATCAGGGTTGCGCTTGCCCTTGCCCACCTCCAACAAGGTTCCGACCACGGCCCGCACCATGTTGCGCAAGAAGCGGTCCGCCACGATCGAAAATTCCCAATGGTGGGGACCTGCCTGGGTCCACTTTGCTTCGCGCACGTCGCACAAGGTCGTTCCCTGGTCGCTGCCAGCCTTGCAAAACGACGCAAAGTCTTTGGCCACGAGCAGATGACGGCATGCCTCCTGCATGCGCGCCCAATCGATGTCGCCATACACCCGGGTCGACAGCCCCTCCAAGAATGGATCTTTCAGGGTATGCACGGAATACACGTAGCCGCGTTCAATGGCATCGAAGCGTGCGTGGGCCTTGTCGCCGACCTCCACCATGGAAAACAACGACACGTCGTGAGGCAACATGCCGTTCAATTTGAGCACGGCTTCTTCCGCGCTGGAGACGCGGGTGCCCAACGCGCCATCGGGCAAGGTCGCGTGGGCCACAAAATACTTCGCGTGCACCCCTGCATCCGTTCGCCCACACCCCATGACAGGACAAGGCCCGCCAAAGAGGCGGGCCATGGTGTCCTCCAACACTTCTTGAACCGTGATGGAATCGGGCTGTCTTTGCCACCCGTGGTAGCGGGTGCCGTCGTAGGCCAACTCGAGGAAAACCCTCATGAATGCGTCAGGCCCAAGAGGCGATTTTCTCGCTCTTGTATTCTCCGGCGAACAACTTGTCTTTGACCTTGGTGAAGGTCTCAATGGTGTATTGCACGTCTTCCAACGTGTGGATGGCTGTGGGGATCAAACGAAGCATGATCGTATCCTTCGGCACCACAGGGTACACCACGATGGAGCAGAAGATGCCGTAGTTCTCACGCAAGTCGAGCGTCAGGTTCGTTGCCTCTCCCAAGCCGCCGTGCAAAAAGACCGGCGTCACGCAGGAGTTGGTCACGCCCAGGTCAAACCCTTCGGCGCGAAGCCCCTCCTGCAACGCAGTGGCAACCTTCCACAAGTTCTCTTTGTGTTCAGGCTGGCTGCGGAGCATCTCGAGACGCTTACGAGCACCGACCACGAGTGGCATGGGCAGCGACTTCGCGAACGTTTGAGAGCGCATGTTGTAGCGCAAGAATTCGATGACGTCCTCGTCCCCCGCCACGAACGCGCCGATGGTGGCCATGGCTTTGGCGAAGGTTCCGAAGTACACGTCGATTTGGTCGTGGCAACCTTGGTGGTCGCCCGCACCGCGTCCGTTTTCACCCACCGTGCCGAAGCCGTGGGCGTCGTCCACGAAGAGGCGGAACTGGTATTCTTCTTTGAACTTGCAGATTTCGGCGAGCTTGCCTTGGTCTCCGGCCATGCCGAAGACCCCTTCCGTGACGACGAGGATGCCACCGCCCGTTTGTTCGGTCAACGACTTCGCACGCTTCAATTGTTTCTCGAAGCTCTCCATGTCGTTGTGCTGGAACACGAAGCGCTTGCCTTGGTGCAAACGCACGCCGTCCACCATGCACGCATGGGACTCGGAGTCGTACACAATGACGTCGTGGCGCGTCACTAGGGCCTCAATGGCCGATTGGCAACCTTGGTAACCGAAGTTGAGCAAGAACGCATCTTCCTTCTGCATGAAGTCGGCGAGTTCCTTCTCCAGGGCTTCGTGCTGGGCGGTTTGGCCAGACATCATTCGAGCCCCCATGGGGTAACCCATGCCCCACTCGGCCGCAGCTTCGGCGTCGACCTTTCGGATTTCAGGGTGGTTGGCGAGGCCGAGGTAGTTGTTGATGCTCCAAACAAGAAGCTCCTTGCCCCGGAAGGTCATGCGGTTGCTGATTTCTCCTTCAAGCTTGGGGAAGGTGAAGTAACCGTGGCTGTCGCGGGCGTGCTGACCCAGTGGTCCACGCTCCTGACGGATTCGATCAAAAATGTCCAAAAATCAGAGATTTAGAAGGTGCGAATGTACGAAGCCCAAAGCTAGACCGCCTGCCCAAGGGCACAGGGGCTTTGTTCACACAGTTTTCACCACGCGTCCGTGCAAGGTTTGTACTTTCGCCCTCAAAGCAGCGCAACCCTGTCCCCATGCCCCTTCCTCGGTTCTCATTCATCCTTGCACTTCTCGTCGTGGCGGCAGGCCTGACCCAGTGCTCGGAATACAACAAAGTCCTGAAGTCTGGCAACATGCAAGAGAAGCTGAGCTTCGCCAATGCTGCCCTGGATTCAGGCAATTGCTACCGAGCCTTGCCCCTGTACAACGAGCTCATGCAGTTGTCCCGAGGCACGGAATTGGCGCCTGACATCCACTGGAACCGCGCGCGGACCCACGACTGCATCAACGATTTCTACCTCAGTCGCTACTACTTCCAGTCGTTTGTCAAAACCTTCCCAAACGATCCCCGTGTGGAAGAGGCCATGTTTCGGGCAGCCCTGTGCTCGTTCTATTTGTCCCCTGGAGCGACGCTGGACCAAACGGACACCCGCTCTGCCATGGACGACCTCCAATTGTTCATGGACCGCTACCCCTCCAGCTCGCTTCGCGACAGCAGCCAAGCCATGGTGGACGTGTTGCAAGGCAAGCTGGAACAAAAGGCCTTCTCGAACGCCGAGTTGTACCACAAGACTGGCAACTACAAAAGCGCCACGCTCGCGATGGAACACGCCATCAAAGACTTCCCAGGATCCCCGTACCAGGAAGACTTGCAATTCCTGATCATCGACAGCCACTTTCAATACGCCGAGTTGAGCACCGACCGAAGGAAACTGGAACGATACAACCAAGCTATCCAAGCTTTTCATACCTTTGCGTCCCGCTTTCCGGAGAGTGACCGCATGAGCGAAGCCGAACGGTTGCATGACCAATCGGTGAAAGCCATCGCCAACCTCGAAGAGAGCGAGAACGAGACCCAATCAAACCGTTGAGGCATGAGCACCAATTTCAAAAGCATCAAGGCAGAGCGCACGACTGAAACCCGAGACACCCACTCTCTCGAGCAGCACGGCACAGGCAACATTTTTGAGACCATCGTTGCCCTCTCCAAGCGCAGCAACCAAGTTGCCCAAAGCTTGAAAACGGAATTGGCCGAAAAGCTCGAGGAGTTTGTCATCCCCACGGATTCGTTGGAAGAAGTGTTCGAGAACCGCGAGCAGATTGAAATCTCGAAGTTCTACGAGCGTCTGCCCAAACCCCACAGCATTGCCATCAAGGAATTGCAAGACGATTCTTTGCACATCGCCAACCACGAGGAAGAGGCTGACGACGAGGCATTGCCTGAAGCCGAGTAATCCTTGGCCATGGCTGCGGCCACCTCTTCTTCTGGAAACACCCTTTCGGGACGACGCATCGTCCTGGGCATCACGGGCTCCATTGCCGCCTACAAATCGGCCGTGCTGGCCCGGGAATTGCAACGACGTGGGGCCACAGTGAAGGTCGTCATGACTGCTGGTGCCGTGGAATTCATCACCCCTCTGACGTTGGCGACGTTGGTGGACCACCCCGTTCACTCCGACTTCACCGAGAACCGAGATTCTGGGGTGTGGACCAACCACGTGGAACTGGGTTTGTGGGCAGACCTCGTGCTCGTGGCGCCTGCCACCGCCAACACCCTGGCTGCCATGGTGTCTGGCCAATGCGACAACCTTTTGCAGGCGGTGTTGCTCTCGGCCAAATGCCCCGTGGCTGTGGCGCCTGCCATGGATTTGGACATGTTTGCCCACGCATCCACGCAAGCAAACCTCGCCACCCTTCGCAACCGTGGCGTCGTCGTCATTGACTCCGACACCGGCGCATTGGCCAGCGGCCTCGTGGGCAAGGGGCGCATGGCCGAACCCGAAGCCATCGCAGACCATCTCGATGCATGGTTCGCAGAAGGACTCCCCTACGCGGGCAAACGCGTCATCATCACGGCAGGTCCGACCCACGAACCCCTGGATGCGGTGCGTTTTCTTGGCAATCGATCCTCCGGCAAAATGGGGTTTGCCCTCGCCGAAGCACTGGCAGAGGCAGGGGCCGAAGTGCACCTCGTGGCTGGGCCAGTCGCCCTGCCCACCCCTGATCGCGTCCATGCACGACACGACGTGCAGACTGCCCAGGAGATGCTCGAGGCTGTTCGTCCGCTGTGGCCCAGCATGGACATGGGCATCGCCTGCGCAGCCGTGTCAGATTTTCGACCCGCGCAGACCAGCGACTCCAAATGGCATCGGGGTCAAGTACCCAGCGCCATCGAATTGGTGGAGAATCCGGACATTTTGACGCACATGGGTGAAGCCAAGGCCGACCATCAATTCCTCGTCGGATTTGCCCTTGAAACGGACGACGGCGTGGCAAGCGCCAAGTCCAAGCTCGCACGCAAAAACCTGGACGCCATCGTCTTGAACACGTTGGCCGACGACGGCGCTGGATTTTCTGTGGACACGAACAAAGTCACCGTCCTCCATCGGGATACGAAAAGCGTTAGTTTTGAGTTGAAATCCAAGCGCGATTTGGCACGAGACCTCGTCCGCCTCTGGATTCAACCCAACACTGCATGATGACTGTCCCTTCCTCCGTTCGAAATAGCTTGTTGAAGACGCTTTGTGGCGCGGCGTTGTTCGTCGGCATGTCCGCCGCGCAAGCCCAGGAACTGAATTGCACCGTTTCGGTCATTGCCCCACAGGTTAGCAACGTGGATGCCTCGAGGTTTGAAGCCCTCGAAGACGGCATCCGAGAGTTCATGAATGGCCGCCGATGGACCGAAGACAACTTCGAGTTCGAAGAGCGCATCGAATGCACGCTGCAGATCACGATCAACGAAGCCATTGGGTCGACCGTGTTCAAGGGAAGCATGCAAGTCCAGAGTTCCCGTCCAGTGTTCAACTCCGATTACAACACCTCGGTGTTTTTGGTCAACGACGGGGACATTCAATTCGAGTGGCTCGACAACAGCAACATCTTGTTCAACCGTGGACAGCATCGCGACAACTTGTCCTCGCTTTTGGCGTACTACGCCTACATGATGATTGGCATGGACTACGACACGTTCAGCCTCGAAGGGGGAACGCCTCACTTCCTCCAAGCCCAGGCGATCGTGGCCAACGCGCAGAATGCTGGTGAGCCCGGCTGGCAGGCACGTCAAAGCAAGCAAAACAGGTACTGGTTGATTGAGAACCACTTAAGCCAGACCTTCCGCCCTGTCCGCAACTGCCTCTACAACTACCACAGAAAGGGCCTTGACCTGTTGCACAGCGACGTCGAAGGGGCGCGCTTGTCCATGGCGGATGCATTGATTGACATGCGATCCACCAACCGCATTCGCCCTGGTTCGTACAACATCCAGATTTTCTTCTTGGCGAAAAGCGACGAGATCATCAACGTCTTCGCCCCTGCTCCAGACGTCGAGAAAACCAGGTTGCTCCCCATTCTGAAGCAACTCGACCCAGGCAACATCCAGTCTTACGACCAGCGCTTGGGCTGATGGTGCGTCGGCTTGAAATTTGGAACCACGCACTCATTGCGCACGTCCAGCTCAACCTCGAGCCTGGTTTTCACGTCTTCACGGGAGAGACGGGCAGCGGCAAGTCCATCTTGCTGGGAGCGTTTGGGCTCATGCTTGGCCACCGTGCCGACACGTCCA
>CAZKGY010000029.1:0-11904 GCA_964552305.1 uncultured Comamonadaceae bacterium | reverse complement strand
CGGCAATGGCCAAGGTGCAAGGATTGGTGGTGGAACTCATTGTTTTGAACGATTCTAACCAAAACTACAACGACACCTTCAAACCATCGCTCGCCACGAACACAGAATGGAAACTTTTTGAAGCCTCCTGTTGCACCTCCGCTGGGTCGCGGTAGCGCGAACTGATGTGGGTGAGCCCAAGCCTTTTCGCTTCAACCTGTTGGGCCACACGACAGGCTTCAAGCACCGTGCTGTGGTACGTGGGCTTGGCCTTGGCCGAGTCTCGTTCCATGAAGGTTGCGTCGTGACAAAGCAGGGTCGCCCCCGCGGCATGACGCTTCAACGACTCGCAGGGCCGGGTGTCGCCTGAAAAGACATACGATCGAGCATCCTTCGGTGGCTTTGCCCAGTCCCTTGGCACAAGGGTGGCCCCATCCCAACGGGCCTCCATCCCTTGGCGCAGTTGCTTGCGAACGTCAAAGGGCAAATTCGCCTCCCTGACCTTGGCCCCATCCAGGGACCACGGCAGGTTGCGCTCTTCCACGCGTATCCCACATGCCTCGATGCGATGCTTGACGGGAAAGGACGTCAACGCGTAGCGCTCCTCCTGGCAGAGTGTCATCGCCTCCTCGTTCCTCCAGGGCAAGACCGTCAAATCGTAGGTGAAATGCGCCACGATGGCCCTCCACGTCAGGTTCAACCAATCTTCCAATCCAGGCGGACCCCAGACGGTCAAGGGCGCCGTCCGACCAAGCAGGGACATGGTACTCAACAATCCAGGCAAGCCCAAAACATGATCGCCATGCATGTGGCTGATGAAAATCCCCCGAATTTTTTGAAATGGAAGGCGATGCTTTCTGAGCGCAAGCTGAACCCCTTCCCCCGCGTCGAGCAGATAGTGGTGGCCATGGATGGACACAAACTGAGACGTGGTCCCCCTCAGCTCCGTCGGGACTGCTGCCCCGGTGCCGAGAAAGACCACGTCAAAGTTCATGGCGTCTTCCGTTCAACTCAGCGCGCCACAACCACGCGCAGCGTTCGCTGGGCTTGCGCCGTTTGAACGCCCAACATGTAGAAGCCTTCTGGCAAGCCGGACACATCAACACCTCGGCCACCCGCGACAACGCCCTGCCAAACGAGCTGACCATTCATTCCCGTCAATGTCAACGATGCATTGGACGGCACTCCGTCGATGAAAAGAACCTTGGAAGAAGGGTTGGGAAAAGCGACAACATGCGTGAGTGCGTTGTCTCCCACGGAGTCCACTTCTTCAACCACAACGTCGAACAATTCAACCACGCATCCCAATTCGTCTTCAATCAACACGGAATAGATGCCTGCCCCCAAACCTTCGACGGTGCTGGACGTGCCTACCAGCAGTCCTGCCTCGTTGAACCAAGAGACTTGCACTTCTCCGTTGGCGTTTTCAACGTTCACCGTGGCAGAACCATCCATTGCACCGATGCCTGCAGGCACCACGACCGCCTCGGCTGTCATGAAGCAATCCACACCCACATCGATGACGACGTATCCTTCAAACACGCTGTCGCAATCGTCGGTGGTGACTTGAACGCTGAAGGTGCCCGGGTTGTCCACCGTCACAGTCGCTTCGGAGCCAATTTGCACGCCAAATTCGTTGAACCAGGCAATGGACGTTGCTTCCACGCCTTCCGCAAGGATGACCGTCAACGAACCGTTTGTCCCATCCAAGCTGTTGGCTGGGGTGACTTCCACGTCTTCGACCAACGGGCAATTGATGCGGAGCGTGAAGTTGTCAAACGTGTAAGGGGCATTGAATGGGGTGAAGATGGTCGCCCAGCCCAACACATCAATGGAGATACGGTAAATGCCGGCTCGGTTGGGGGTGCCTTGGATGGCCGCACAGTATTGCTGCCCGCCCAAGAAGCTCGCCTCGTTGCCTGAGTCTCCGTTGTTGTTGTAGACCAAGCCGAGCCCAATTTCTTCAGGAAGGAACGTCTCGTTGGTGACGGTGTCGGTCAGCACCACGCCATTTTCCGCAACCACCACGCTGTCAATGGGCAAGGTGGGAGGAAATTGGTCGTCGATGTCCGCGGCAGAGGTCGGGATCAAGATGTGCAGGACGTCAGAGTAGGGCTGGTCCAACACGCCGGTCACAAAGGTTTCACCCAAGTTTGGGTCGGGAGACACCCCAAAGGTGGATTCTCCAAAGTCGAAGTCGATGGCGCACTGCGCTTGCATTGCACAAGTCGCACCAAAAAGGGAGAAGGCGAAGAGCCCTCCTGCAATCAAGTGTTTCATGAGATCTAGGTTTTCGGTTCAGGCTTGTCCTTCCCCCTCGCCAAGCTCCTTCTCGGTGGCCTCCATGTAAATGAAATCCACGGCTTCATTCACGGTTGGGGTGATGTTGAGGACACGATCCAACTGGGAAATCTGAACAAGCTTTTCGACCGTGGGCTGAAGGCCACACAGCACGAATGTCCCATTCTCGTCACGACACAAGCGATTGCCCACAAGGACGGCGCTGAGCCCGCTCGAGTCGCAGTAGCGAGACTCGGTGAGATCCAAGACAAGGTTCAGGTGGCCCGATTTGGCCAATTGGACCAATTCTGCCTTCAAATCAGGGGCGTGCAACGCATCCAATTTTTCTACGGTGCTTGTCACAATGGCGACTCGGTCGCGGTGTTCGATGGTAAACTTCATGATGAATCGTTCGGTCAAATATAGCGAGGACGCCCATCCCTCCCACAACAATCCGTGTGGACTTACCTGCCTTGCGCGAGCAAATACAAGACAGCCATGCGCACGGCCACGCCATTTTCCACTTGCTCCAGAATGACTGCATGGTCGCTGTCGGCCACTTCACTTGAAATCTCGACGCCGCGGTTGATGGGTCCCGGATGCAAAATGGTCAATGGAGATTTGGCACGTTGCAAGCGCTCCAACGTGAGTCCAAATTGCATGGTGTACTCCCGCAAGCTTGGGAAAAACCTCACGGCATGGTCGTCTCCTTGACGCTCCAATTGAATCCTGAGCATGTTCAGCGCGTCCGCCCACTGGATGGTGTCATCCAAGTCGTGGGAGACCTCCACGCCCAGCTCCGACATGAACTTGGGGATCATGGTGTGGGGACCGCAAACCCGGACTTCGGCACCCAAAAGCTTCAATGCCAGAATGTTGGACAATGCCACCCGGGAATGTTTGATGTCTCCCACGATGGCGACCCGTTTCCCAGCAAGGTCGTCGCCGAGTTGCTGGCGCAAGCTCAACGTATCGAGCAAGGCTTGCGTGGGATGCTCATGCGTGCCATCGCCTGCATTGACAATGGGAACGTCGATTTTGTTTGCCAAGAAAGCATGGGCTCCTGGGTGAGGGTGTCGCATCACCACCATGTCCACCTTCATGGCCAAAATGTTGTTGACGGTGTCCACCAAGGTTTCCCCCTTCTTCACTGAGGAGCCGGCCGCAGAGAAATTCACCACGTCGGCCGACAGGCGCTTCTGCGCCAACTCGAACGACAGCTTGGTCCTTGTAGAGTTCTCGAAGAACAAGTTGGCCACCGTGAAATCTCGGAGAGACGGCACCTTCTTGATGGGTCGATTCAACACATCCTTGAATTCAGTCGCCGTGGCGTGAATCAGATCAATGTCTTGCTTGCTCAGCCCTCGAATGCCAAGCAAGTTGCGTTGCGACAGGCCTCGCTCGTTGCTCATTGCGGCTTGGATTTCAACATGATGACTCGATCCTCGGCATGCTCCTCTCTCCACTCCACCTTCACGTGTTGGGCACCGATGCTGTCCACTTGTTTCCCGATGTAATTGGGCTCAATGGGCAACTCACGGCTGAATCGACGGTCAATCAACACGGCCAACGCCACCGATGCAGGACGGCCATGCGCCAACAGCGCATCTAGGCCTGCACGGATCGTCCGACCCGTAAACAACACGTCATCCACCAACACCACGTCCCTTCCTTCCACCGTGAAACCCATGTCGTTTTCGTTGGGCGACAGGGGCTTGGCATGCGTCCGGATGTCGTCGCGGAAGAACGTGACATCCATCTTGCCACAGCGCACCTCTTGTCCTTGAAGCAGCGATTGCAAGCGCTCTTGGAGCCTTTCAGCCAGACGTACCCCTCTGGGCTGCAACCCCACCAAATCCGTTTTTGAAAAATCGTGGTGTTCGATCAGCTGGTGAGCCAAGCGATCGAGGATGAGCGCAAACTGCGCTGGAGAAATCAGCGTTTGGTCCTCCATAAGCCCGGCAAAGATAGCATGAAAAAAGGAGACCCTAGGGCCTCCTTTTTCTAATCAGGATCGGTGAAGGTCATTCCTTGCCCTCGTCCGCAGCTGCCTCGTCTTCTGAAGGAGCCTCCTCCTTCTTCTTCGTGGCTTTTTTGGCTGCAGGCTTCTTGGCTGCCTTTTTTTCTTCCTTCTTCTCCTCGCCGGCGTCCTCCGTTGCCTCTGCCTTTTTCGCTGCAGCCTTCTTCTTTGGCGCAGCCTTCTTCTTTGGCGCAGCCTTCTTCTCAGCAGGGGCTTCTTCGGTGGCTGGCGCATCGCCTCCATCCATTTGCTCTTTCAACGCGGTCAACACGCCCAAGTCCCCGAAGGTGCTCTTTTCAACGCTGGCGTTGACTTCGTCCATCATGCGGGTGGAGCCTCCTCCACCGCCAGAAGAACGTGGCTTCTTGGGTGCATCCGACTTGCCTGGCCCCTCCTCGAAAGTGCGGAGATGACTCACAGTGATGCGCTTGGCATTCCGGTTGAACTCAAGCACGACAAACTCGTCTGTGCCGTCCACTCCGAGGGCGGTGCCGTCTTGCTTGGTCAAGTGCTTGGAGTGGCAGGTGCCTTCCAGACCGTATGGCAACGCAATGGTGGCGTGACCGCCCTCGACCTTGGTCACCGTGGCTTGGTGCTTGCTGCCAACCGCGAACACGCTCTCGAAGACCTCCCATGGGTTTTCTTCGAGCTGCTTGTGACCGAGGCTCATGCGACGGTTCTCCTTGTCGAGTTCGAGCACCACCACTTCGATTTCGTCACCCACGTTGCAGAATTCTGATGGGTGCTTGATTTTCTTCGACCAGCTGAGGTCAGAAATGTGGACCAATCCGTCGATGCCCTCTTCCAATTCCACAAACAATCCGAAGTTGGTGAAGTTGCGGACGGTGCCTTTCTGCTTCGACTCGACTGGGTAACGTACTTCGATGTTCTCCCATGGATCGGCAGACAACTGCTTCAATCCGAGAGACATTTTGCGCTCCTCGCGGTCGATGCCCAACACCATGCATTCGATTTCGTCGTTCACCTTCAGGAAGTCCTGGGCGCTGCGCAGGTGCTGTGACCAAGAGATTTCGCTGACGTGCAGCAATCCCTCGACGCCTGGCGCGATTTCGACGAACGCACCGTAATCGGCCATGACAACCACGCGACCTTTCACCTTGGCACCTTCCACCAACTCCTCAGACAACGCATCCCATGGGTGTGGTGTCAGTTGCTTCATGCCCAAGGCGATGCGCTTCTTGTCGTCGTCGAAGTTCAAAATCACGACGTTCAGCTTCTGGTCCACTTCGACCATCTCTTCTGGATGACCCACACGGCCGTAGCTCATGTCGGTGATGTGCACCAATCCGTCGACGCCGCCCAAGTCCACGAACACCCCGTAAGAGGTGATGTTCTTGACCGTTCCTTCGAGAACCTGTCCGACTTCCAATCCCTGGATGATGAGACGCTTCTGTTCTTCGAGTTCGGCTTCGATGAGTGCCTTGTGCGACACCACGACGTTCTTGAACTCCTGGTTGATCTTGACAACCTTGAACTCCATTTGCTTGCCCACGTACTCGTCGAAGTCACGGATGGGTTTGACGTCCACCTGTGATCCTGGAAGGAAGGCCTCCAAGCCGAACACGTCCACGATGAGGCCACCCTTGGTGCGGCACTTCACTGTGCCTTGGATGATCATGTCCTCGTCCTTGGCTTTGTTCACCTTGTCCCATGCATCGTAAATGCGGGCTGTGCGGTGGCTCACCACCAACTGGCCGTTGGCGTCCTCTTGCTTTTCAATGAAGACAGGCACCTCGTCGCCAGGCTTCAAGTCAGGGTTGTAACGGAATTCAGACGCGCCAATGACGCCTTCTGATTTGTATCCAATGTTGACCACCACCTCTTTCTTGCCCACGGCAATCACCTTGCCTTGAACAACTTCTTTCTCGCGGATCAACGTCAGGCTCTCCTCGTAGAGGTTTTCCAAACGTTGACGCTCTTCAGGGGTGTAGTCGTCTTGTTCGCTCTCAAACGCATCCCAGTCGAACTCCCCCATGGGCTTCGCCAATTCACGTGGCTCGCTTGGGGTTGGCTCAGCGGCAGGAGGCGTGGCCTCTTCGGCAGCTGGTTCAGCAGTTTGGGTTTCTTCAGCAGCCGTTGCTTCGGGTGCTTCGTTGGCGGCTTCTGCCGCTTCGGGTGCCTTGGCCTCTTGGTTTTCCAAGTTGGCGTCTTCAGGCTGTTGGGTGGCGTCGTTCATGCGTCACCGGTGTGTTGTGCGTGGTTCAGGGTGCCATGCGGATTGAAACATACCTCGCCCTGTCGAGATGAAATGGAGCGCAAAAGTACAACCACCAAGGCGAAGAAACAACTGTCCCACCCGTGAGCTTGCGTCACCGACCAACCACCAACTTCGCCACTTTGCCAGAAACGCTTCGCAGGAAGTACAACCCAGCTGGCAATTGGGGCAAGCAATGCCGCCCTGCTTCCAAGCCCAACACCACGTTGCCACCCATGCCGTGCATGGTCGCTGGCTCGCTCACCGTGAACGCTTGTCCAGGCATCAAAGGATTGCTTCCCTGGTAGAGGCATGAATTGTCAAGAGTCTCCTCTGAGAATCCATCCGAACAATCGTTGCAAGTCCCGGGTGTCGGTTCCTCTGTCCAAGCAAAAGGTCCTGAACCGTTTGGCAGTCGGGCGTAAGAATTGTCGGGTGCACTTGCACCAAAATGCACGCTGTCGGCAATGGTGAATCCATCCGGAGACCTGAGCACCAAAGCCTCCCCTTGGCCATTCAACTTGAAATTCATGTGGTTCCACCCCTGGGCGCCATCTTCGTCCGCCCACAACACCAAGTATCCTTGAGGCTCAATCACGGTGGCACTGCCTTCGTCAAGGGGGAATTGCCACTTCATGGGGTCATTCAATCGATCTGTCAGGAAATAGCCTGCCACGTCCACGGGATTGTTCGTGGGATTGTGAATTTCCACCCAATCGTCAAACTCTCCGAGACCATCTTGAAGCCCCGTGAGGTTGGACGATTGGCATTCATTGATCACCACGGGGTCAGGCTGCACAACGACCAGTGAATTGGTCACGCGAGGCGTCGGGATGTCAAACCAGTCCGACGTGGAAGCACCATCGACTTGACGACCCCACGAGACGTTGGCGAACGAGACAGACACGGGGTATGCATCGGCGACAACACCGTCAGATCCGATGAGTTTGAAGGTTTGGCTGGATGGCTCGGGAACCAAGCCCACGTGGTGCCCACCCTCCTCTGGCTCGCCATCCAACCAAAGCAGCAGGAAGCCTCCGGCAGCCACCGTGGTTTCCACAGGCGAATTCGTGGGCAACGTGTACGACTGGTTCTCCCCTGCGCCTTCCGTTTCCAGGGTGTATCCCGCAAGGTTCACTTGAAATGGATTGGGGTTGAACACCTCAAGCCAGGGTTCCAGTTCAAACGACTCGTCCACCAACACGGCGGTGTTTTCCAAAAGCACTTCGTTGATGTAGAGCGACGGCGTGGGCAACACCTCTTGGACATTTTCCGCCTCTGGCGTGGGGACGTTGAAGTGCACCCAATCTTCACAGCCATCGCAAGACCTCCCGTAGCTGATGTCCATTTGCTGAGGAGGATACACGATGGAATCAAGCACCGTCTGGCCATCAGGGGCGGTCAGCCAAACCCCCTCATTCTCTGCACTCAACTTGAAGTTGGCGTGCATCACGCCCTGCACGCTGTCCTTGTCGCACCAAACCAATGCGTGCGCGCCAGGCGTCATGAACGTGCTGCCTGGGTCAGAACTGGGGAAGGTGTATTTGGTCAGGTTGCTTGGGTCATCAGAAATGTGATGCCCTGCGAGGTCACCGAGTCCCCCCGCGTTGAAGATCTCCACCCAATCGTCAAACTCAAAAAAATCATCGTAGTGGGCAAGGTCGTTGCTCACCATGATCTCGTTCAACCGAAAGTCCTGCGCATTGGCCGAGACGGCCCAGAACATGCCAAGGAAACAAAGGGTGGCTTGAAAGAATGCTCGCATGTGGGATTGACTTGAAAGGACAAACTTAGGTTGCAATCAAGCCTAGTCCTCCACCAATTCGGCGTTGGCAAATCCTTCACGCTTGACCGATTCGAGCACCGCTTGGGCTTCTTGCAAATCGGCAAAAGAGCGCGTGTAGTAGGTGGTTTGGCCACGCATGGTCCAACTCCTCACGCCCCAATCGGCCGACTGGAACAACAGCACCGCCACGTCAGCCGATGGCACGGTGCCGTAATACCTGGCGATGTCCACGTGCCACGTCATGGCTTTGGTGATGGCCTCAACAGTCGGCTTCTGCCCTTGCTCCTCCGTGACGGGCAGGGATTCCACCGGACTGGCCCCTTGGCTCCAAGCCATGCCCTCTGGATCCCGAACCGCCATGGGATCTGCCACGGCCTCGCTTGGGGATGGCTCGACGACATCCACCGAGGCGTGTTCAACCTCAATGGGATCTTGCACGTTGGCCGTTCCTGCATCGGAGGCATTGGACGCGCTTTCTTGGTTCTTTAACGGCTCGACGACTTGCGATTCATCCTCCACGGCTGAACGGGTTTCGACGACGTCGTCCGACACCGATTCGACGAGGGCCTCGTTGTCTGGTGAATCGGCTTCTGGGGCAACCACCTCCCGGATGCCGTTCGACAATTTGACCAAAAACGCGTCTGCAAAAGGTGCCCGCTGCTTCAAGAGCTTCAGACGCTCCCGAGCCTCAGACTGGGCTTGCCGCACCCCTGCATACCAGCGCGCAATGCCATCGTCAAAGGGCTCGTACACGAGCCGTTCGTCGGCCGCCTCAATCCAAGCCTTCTCTGGATTGCCGCGGAATGCCCCAACCTGCACGGCATACCACGTTCCCATGAGTTCGCCCAACAACACGGGCGCACCGTGCAACCACACCTCGTCGTCGCCACTTTGTTCGGCTGATTCGGGCAGAGGCTGTTGCCCTTCATTGGTGGCTACTCGTTCGTTCGACCCATTGAATCGAACCCAGCCCTGCTCGGCGCGAATCACCTCGAAGGCGTCGTGCACCTCGGCCTCGGACAACCATCGTTGGAGACGGGTCCCATCCATGCCGGCCTCAGGCAACAACAACACCCATTTGCTCAAACCACTGCCGTTGGGGTACTCTTCCACGGACATTCCCGGCAACGTCTCTGGCCACTCGGGCGCCTGCCGAAACCAACCCAGTTGCATGCCTCGTCGGCCGATTTCAGGACTCGTGGACAAAGGCTTCGCAAGATCCTCCGTCGTTGCTGGGATGGCATCCAAGGCGGTGGATTCACGAGGGTCGAAGCCCGCTAGTTCTTCTTGGACAGACGCCTGCAAGCCCTCTGCCCAAAGAACCCTTTCCTTGTCAAGTGCCGCCTTGGCGGCGACGGGCCATGACGAGACCAACGCCTCAATTTCGTCTGGGGTTCGGCGCATCCAATCGGGATGCGTTCCCCAGCGTCCAGACACCCAGGCAGCCTTCACCGTTTCCAGCGCGTCATCTGCCCCGATCGATTCAGGCTCCAGAGCCAACAACGCTTCACAAACGGCAGACGCCGATGCATGCATGCCCATTTCCTGTGGAGTCATGGGACGTTCGGCACCCATCGCTTGGGCCATCAAGGGACGTTCGACACCCATGGCTTGGGCCACCAGTTCGTGGGGGAGCGGATTGGCCTTGGACGTCTCTTCCAGCCAAGACCACATGTCCTCTTCCCACGCAGCCCTCGGCTGGCCCTCTCCTTCCTGGAGAACCGCCTTCCACACTTCTTGCCACGCGCTCACGTCGGATTCCATGGCCTCGGCCACTTCGTTGGATACGCCTTCGGTTGGCGCGTCTGAAGCATCCGAGTCGACAAGGGACGGGAGGTCTTGATCCTTGGCCAAATCCACCGCCAACGATCGCCACGCCAGCACCAGGCGACTTGCCTCTTCCTCCTCAAGCAGCCCTTCACTGGCCAGGGCGTCAAGCAACGTAAGCCGTGTTCTGGCTTCTTGCAACAACGTCACCCGCATTTCTGGCTTTGGCTCTTCCTCAATGGCCTGACGTGCGGCCGACAATTCCCAAAACGAAGGGTTCATGTACGTCGCATCACTCGTTTCTGCGGGCTGTCGCGCCAACAACCAGGCCACAGCGATGGCATCCATGGAGTGAGGAATCACCCGATCAGCCATGGCCTGCATGTGGCCTTCCTCCCAAGGCTTATCGAGCCATGCTTTGTCTGCAACCAACGATTGTTTGTCCTGAATTTCAGGAAGCAGTCCTTGGTCAAACAAGCTTCCCAACTCCCCCCAGCTTCGTTGGCACAGCCTTGCGACACGCTCGGCATCCACGACCCCAACAGGCCAAACATCCATGCCCCTGGCCAAGGCTCGGGCAAACGCCTCCTCCCAGGACATCTCCTCCGCCAAAATCGCTTCAGCGGCACCTGCCAACACCACGGTGCTGGCGTACGAATACCAAGCCTCGGCTTCCTCTTCCAGGGCCTGACGGTGCGCGGCGGGTGACTCCGCTTTGGTCAAATCCGGCGCCGCCGGGACGTCTTCTGGCACAAACTTGGCGACCAAGGAGGCAGCGATGGCCCGCTCCTCCTTTTCGATGTCACTCCACCAGGGATAGGACTGCAACTGAATGATTCCTCTCCCCTTTTCGGTCAGCGGTTCGTCAACTTCTTCTGTTGCATCCACGTCCTCCGTGAACGGGACAAACGTCAGCGACTCGACCTCTTCCAAGGCCGCTTCCCATCCCCAAGCGATGCTCGCGTCGGGGACGCTTGACGTGGTCAGAGGTTTGGCCTCCAAAAGTGGCTTGCCATCCACCAGACGCATGACCATCCGTTGGTTCAACGCCGAGGGTCCCTCGGCTGAGGGCAGGGCGTAGGTGCCTTCCACCACCTCGCCTTGGACCGTCACAAATTCGTAGTGCAACACCGTGGATGCGGCGAGCGTCATGTCCCACGATCCTTGGGCATGACCAACGTCCACGACCGCCAGTTCCTGACCGGTCTTGGCCTCCGTCAGGGTCAACGTGCCGGGAATGGCGTCTCCTTCCACATCCCATTGAGACGTCACCACCATGGGAGGTTGAGGCAATCCCTCCATGGACACCTGCCAAACCTCCGTGGCCCCAAACTCTCCGTCTCGATCCGTCACCAACCACGCCGTTTTCCCTTCATCGGGTGCCGGGAAAAACGCCCATTCGTTGAACATGGAATTCACGAGAGGGCTGCTCGGCTCAGGCGCCGACCAGCCTGACGACGTTTTGCGCGTCACCCAAATGTCCATGCCGCCCATCGTCCCCGGTCGGTTGGTGGCGAAATGGAGGCTTTGCGTTTGGGGATCCCACACTGGATTGACTTCGTCATAGGGTGTGTTGACCACGTCAGGCAACTTCTTGGGGGCACCAAACGACCCACCTGCTGAGACGCTGGCCTCGTACAAGTCCCAACCCGATTCGCCCTTGGCGCCTTTGGAATGGAAGAACATGGACGGTTCATTGCGAATGAACGCCACCGCAATGGCATGGCCTTCCTTTTTGTCGCGCTTGCCGAGCAACTCCTCAGGCAAGAGCAGCAGCTTGGCCTGAGGCATCTCCCAATTGACAAAACGATGGAACGACGACAAGGGGACTTCCACCGACTCCAATTTGTGGATGGC
>CAZKGY010000028.1:0-12036 GCA_964552305.1 uncultured Comamonadaceae bacterium | reverse complement strand
CACAGGCGTGATTCCGGGCTGGGTCGAAGGCGCATCATGGAGGCAAAGCCCTGCGGTCAGCAGGGGCAAGGCTGCGCAAACAGAGAGGGTCAAAAGCTTGTTCATGGTCTTGCGATTCTTCACAAAACAACGAACGGCCTCAAGGTTTGCTCAAGCTCAAAATGTCAAGAAAACTGAACGAATCAGGCCTTTGGCTTTTCTTGGGTCAAGCCAATTTCGCGAAGGCGTTCTGCCAGGTATGTCCCCGCCGTGGTGGGTGGATCCATCGGGGATTTTCCCGCGTCCACGCACTGCGGCAACGCAGCCAAGCTCATGGTTGGTTCGGGGTGGCAGAAAAACGGCATGCTGAACCTCGGAAGGTGCCATTGCTCTCTGGGAGGATTCACGACGCGGTGCGTGGTGGACTTGAGTTGGTGGTTGGTGAGGCGTTGCAGCATGTCGCCGACGTTCACGACCAGATGTTCCGGAAGCGCATTGACTGCTGTCCACAGGCCTTCCTTGTCCATGACCTCCAAGCCAGAGGCGGATGCGCCGACCAACAAAGTGATCAGGTTGATGTCCTCGTGCTGGCCCGCGCGGACGCTGGACGAGGGCTCTGCCACAATCGGGGGATAGTGGATCAACCGCAAAATGCTGTTTCCCCCTGGCACAAAGGCTTCAAAGTAGCCTTCTTCCAATCCCAAGTGCAACGCGATGGCCTTCAACATGTCGCGCCCGACGTTTTCCAAGTTCTTGTAAAGGTTGTTTGCTTGCGCCTCGAGGGCTTCGCATTCTTCCACGAAGGCGTTGGGTGGGTAATGGGACAGGTCCGCGCCGTTGGGGATGTTGGTTTGTCCCACCTGCCAAAACTCCTTCAAATCGGCGGCCTTCGAGTCCTTGGCGTGTTCGGTGCCAAAGCTTACGAATCCGCGCTGGCGATTGTGCTCCGGGTGCTCGTGCTTCATCTTGACCTCCGTGGGCAACGCAAAGAATTGCTCGGCGGTGGTGTACATGTCATCGATCACGCTCGATTCGATGCCGTGTCCTGAGATGGCCACGAAGCCCACCGAGCGGTAGGCGGCTCCCAAGTCGTCGACGAATTGTTGGCGCTGCTCGGCCGTTCCCGAGGTGAAGTGCGACAGGTCCAACGTAGGAATGCCCGCGACAAAGTCCAGGTGGGCCACTGAATTGGGAGGATTCTTCATGAGGTGGGTTTCAGAGGGACGCACTGCAAGTTCGGAAAACTCCGGTGGAAGTCAGGCGGATTGTTCCAAGATGTCTTCCAACGTTTGGCCATGGGATTGCCAAGAGAAGGACGCTTGGATGGCACGGCGGGCGGAGATGCCTAGCTTCCTTGCTTCCTCGGGATGGGCCAGGAGTCGGTCGATGGCTTCGGCATACTCGACCGGACTTTGACAAACCACGGCATGTCCGTCTGAAGGCAACCCCAAGGGAGAAAAGGCATGCGGGGAAAGGACGCAGGGAAGCTCGGTGGACATGGCTTCCAAGACCTTGTTTTGCAACCCAGTGCCCATCCGCAATGGGGCAACGAACAAATCGGCCCGTCGGTATTCGTCGGCGATGTCGTCGACCCATCCCGTCACAGTGACCCGCTCGGAGGCCAAGGCCTCCACGACGGGCTTGGGTTCCGCCCCTGCAAGGACCAAGTGAACGCCTGGCGTTTGGACGCGAGGCATGATTTCTTGGGCGAGGAATTGGGCTGCATCCACGTTGGGGGGATAGGACATGTTGCCCGTGAACAAAACCACTCGGGGCTCCTTCGACACATGGCTTGACGCTGGGGAGAACTGCGACAGCGCCACGCCGTTGGGCACAATGCGAATCGCGTCTCGGTCTCGATGGGGAATCAAAAGGCGGTCGTTGGTGGAGATGATGGTGTGGGCGTCGAAGTAGTCGAACATCCGGGATTCGTAGCGCGCGAGTCGGTTTCCCTCAACCATCATCAACCACCGCCAAGGCCATCGCCACCAGGGGCTGTCTTGGTGGCTGCGTCGATGCATTCCCGCGCTCAAGGCATCCATGTAGTCCAGTGTTTTGGGCACTTCGTGGCAATCTTTCACGTACTCTGCGCAGCGGATCAGTTGGCAGAACACCCCGTCGGGTTTGGCCTTTTGAAGGATGGCCTTCAGCCGCCGCTTGGCAGCATTCTCGGTGAACCAAACCACCTGAAAGGGACGGTTGTGGCTCCATGCAAACAGCAACCGAAGGAGCCGTTTGATGGGGTTGAGCTTCAGCACGTGGAATTCGCTGACCAAAGGCGCGAGGGCCTCCTTTTGTTCCTGCGTGGGTGAGGCGTCGCTCAGGCAGCATAGCACGACATCGTGCCGTTCGCTCAGGTGCTTGATTTGGTGGTACACGCGCAGTTTGTCCCCCTTCTCCAGGGGGTATGGGATGCGTGAGGTCAGCACAAGCCACTTCATGCCTTCACCAGTTCGTTGAGGAATGCTGTCAGTTTTCGCGAGAGCACGTCCCGATCAAGATGCTCCATGGCCCATGCCCTCCCAGCCTGACCCAACCGACAAGCCTTCTCGCCATCCTGCAACAACGAGGCAATGGCTTGGGCCATGCCTTGGGCATCGTCCGCCACCAATGCATGCTCTCCATCGACCAAAGCGAGTCCTTCCATGCCCTTGCTCGTGGTCACCAAAGGCCGTCCTGCTGCAAGGGCTTCGGCCACCTTGATCCTCATGCCCGAGCCAGCGTGCAAGGGCACGACAACGATTGCGGGGGAGTCGTAGGTGTCGCTCGCGCTTTCCACTTCACCCAACACAATCACGCCTTGGTCCGTGTCGCTGACCCAATCGGAGGGCATGTGCCTCCCTGCCAATTCGAGGGTCGAGCCGGGCGCCAATCGGCGTACTTCTGGCCACACCTCTTGCAGCAGCCATTCAACCCCTTGAACGTTGGGTGTCCAGTCCATGGATCCCAAATGCAACACCTTGCTCGGCGCCTGCCCCATGGCTTGGTGCGGCGTGGCTTCCACGCCTAGGCCGTAGGGCAGCGCCAACACGCGGCTGCGTTCCTTGGACCTGCGTTGGGTTTCAAACCAATCGGCGTCGAGGTGTGTCAATGCCACCACTGCGTCCACGTCTTGAAGCAGCGACAGTTCGGCATCCTTCAGTCGATGTTGGAAGTGCCGAAGGATCCATCGCTTGGGTCCCAGAGGCATGTCTTCGGTGACGTCTTCCCAGATGCGATGCTCGACGTTGTGCGCGCGAAGAACCACGTCGGCGTCGCTCAAACGGCGAATGGCGGGGATGTACGAGGCAACGAACAAAGATTCCAAGAGCACCACGTCGAACACCGTTTCCCGGAGGATGGCCTCGATGCGCTGCTCCATTTCAGGGACGTGGAACCGGCTCAGGTGGTAGCTCTCTCCCGTGACAAGATGGCTCGCCGCGTCACGGACGTTGAGCTCTGTGTCTGCATGAATGGCCTCAAACCCGGTGGCTTCCAAGTAGGAAGCATCCATGGCTTCGGGACGGAAGGGATGTTTGTGGGTGGACAAACTCAAGACCTTGAGGTCATGTCCTTCTTGAATCAACGCCTGGGTGACGCTGTCCATCGCCAGGCATCCGCCATCCACGCTCGGTCTCGGCGGTTTGTGGCACAGTTGAAGGACACGCAGCTCATTCATGGGCGAAGCCAAAGGTAAGGTCACCCACGCAAGGCAAACAGCTTTCGCTCGGTGGCACTGGCCCACGTCAAAAGCACGGCCAGTGGGGTCAAAAGCATGGTGCTCAGCCACATGCCTGGCGCAGGGGAGAGCACGCCAATTTTGACCAATTCCTCACCCGTCATGGACAAGATGTAGTACAAGATGAAGAGGAGGAAGGCAAGCAGGGTTGGCATCCCCAGGCCGCCACGTCCGACCATCGCACCCAGCGAAGAGCCCACAAAAAAGAGAACCATGCAGCCAAGGGAGAGGATGAACTTGCGGTGCCATTCGATGTCGTGGCGGTGCATGCGACGGACCTTTCCTTGTTCGTTGGTGCGGGCGCTGGCAATGCTTCGGGCTTGGTTTCGGGATGCTTCGCGGGCTTGGTTGAAGATTTGGGCCTTGGAGGAGGCAGTGAGGGCGTTGAGCCAAGGGGAGATGCTGCTGGACTTGCCGGAAGTCGCAGTGGCCGCGAACCACCCTGTGGTGTCTCTCAGCATCCTGATTTGTCGTTGGCCATATTGGCCGAGCGCTTGCGATTCGTCCTGGATTTCGAAGGACAACGAATCGCTCACCTGGGCCAACTCACGCAACGTCATCATCTCGTAAGACTTGCGAAACAAGTCTTGGTTGGCCATGGAGAAGTCCAAGCTGTTCAGCGGGATTCGCAACGTTTGCCGTTCAAACCTGGACTGCACGTGAGGGTACACGCGTTCTTGGGCGCGTGACATGGTTTCTTGGTGCTCTTCGTAGCTCACGCCATGGTTCAACTCCAAAACCAAAAATCCTTGTTCCTGGCGCATCTGGCCACTTTCAGCCTTCACCACAAGCAAGCGCTTGCCTTCTGGATCGCGGTGGTCGTGAATGAGGACTTGTTCCAGCCGGCCATCGGGGTGCTTGGTTTGGGCGCGGATGGAGAAGCCTTCGATCCCGTTGTAAAACACGCCCTCACGAACGTTCAGCGCGGGCTTTTGTCGGGTGACGGAGTAGAGCAAGGTTCGGAACTTGATGTTTGCCGCCGGCCAACCGCGGTTGCTGAACCAGAGCGCCCCTCCGGAAATGAGCGCCATGCATAGCACGAGGGGACGAATCATCTTCAAATAGGACGTGCCCGATGCCTTCAGCGCCGTCATCTCGCTGCGTTCGGCCAGGTTGCCCATGGACATGATGGAAGCCACGAGCACGGCGAGGGGCAACGCGAGGTTGACCAAGCGAGCCGAGGCGAACACCATGAGCTTGAGGATGATCCATGCGTCGAGTCCCTTGCCAATCAATTCGTCGGCGTACACCCACAAGAATTGCATGTCCAAGATGAACAGCGCCACGGGAAACGTGACGGCAAAGGGTCCCAAAAACGACCGCAACATGAGCCTTGTCATCCTCACGGCGCGAAGATACTCCTGGAATGTCCTGTACCTTCGGCCCCGATTGACATGCATGGCTTCCACCCGCACCATGCCCAAACAACCCTGATCCCATGATTCACCAACCCCTCAACGCAACCAACCAAGGATTGTTTTTCGCCTTGTCTGTGATGCTCGCGGTCGGATGCGCTGCCCCGGCGCCCCAAGGACCCGATTTTGAACCTGCATCCGCCGTGGAAAGCACGGCCAGCGCCCCCGACGACGAGGGCTTTGTCTGGAAAACGGAGCAATTCGCGGACCTCAAGTTGATTCGCTACCAAATCCCTGGTTGGGACAAGTTGAGACCCAAGCAACAAGCGCTGGTTTACTGCCTGAACATGGCAGGCCTCAGCGGGCGCGACATCATGTATGACCAAAACAACCGCTACAACTTGCGCATTCGTCGCCTGTTGGAAGACATCTACGTCAACTTTGAGGGCGACCGTTCCACCAAGGGGTGGGCGGCATTTGAAGTGTACCTGAAGCGCATTTGGTTCTCCAACGGCATCCACCACCACTACGCGAACACCAAGCACATGCCTGGGTTTGGGGAAGCGTACATGGACCACTTGTTGGCCGAAACGGGCAACAGCCTCGATGCGGAATTGCGTGCCGTGATTTTTGACCCTGCGGTGGAGGCCAAAAAGGTGGAGCAGGACGGCGCCAAAGGCCTGGTTGAGAGCTCGGCCGTGAACTTTTACGCGCCCGGCGTGTCCACGGAAGAAGCCAAGGCTTACTTCGAGTCCATCATCGACCGCGCCGACCGGAGCCCAGTGGAGTACGGCCTGAACAGCCGCCTTGAAAAGGACGCCGACGGCAACGTGGTTGAGAACGTTTACAAGTTGGACGGCTTGTACGGAGAGAGCATCGCCGAAATCATCAAGTGGTTGAACGAGGCCATCCAATACGCCGAGAACGACAAGCAGGCGGCTGCCCTTCGCAACCTTGTGGCATACTACGAAACGGGCGACCTCGAGAAGTGGAACCTCTACAACATCAATTGGGTGCAAGACACCGAAGGCGACGTCGATTACATCAATGGCTTCGTGGAAGTGTACAACGACCCATTGGGGTACACTGGCAGCTACGAGACCATCGTCGAGATCAAGGACTTTGACGCCAGCGCCCGCATGGCGACCCTGATGAACAGCGCCCAGTGGTTCGAAGACCACATGCCATTCATGCCCGAACACAAGAAATCCGAAGTGGTCGGCATCACGTACAACGTCGTGAATGTCGCCGGCGAGGCCGGGGATGCTTCACCGAGCACCCCCATCGGGGTGAACTTGCCCAACAGCAACTGGATCCGTCAAGTGCACGGGTCCAAGTCGGTGTCGTTGGGCAACATTGTCAACGCCTACGACAAGGCAGCTGGCGGTGGCATGCTCGAGGAGTTTGTGCACGACGAAGCCGAGTTGATGCGCGTCAAGACGCACAGCGAATTGGCGGGCAAGCTTCACACGGCCATGCACGAAGTGATTGGCCATGCGTCGGGTCAATTGGAGCCCGGTGTGGGCACGCCCAAAGAGACCATCCAAGAGTACAGCTCCACGTTGGAGGAGGGACGCGCCGACTTGGTGGCACTCTACTTCCTGCTCGACCAGAAAATGGTTGACTTGGGGCTGATGAAGACCCTGGACGTCGGACGGGCCGAATACGACAGCTACCTGCGCAACGGCATGTTGACCCAGTTGCAAAGGCTCGAATTGGGGGCCGACATTGAAGAATCGCACATGCGCAACCGCGCCTGGGTGAGCAATTGGTGCTTCGAGCAAGGCCAGCCGGAAGGCGTGGTTGAAAAGGTGGTGCGTGATGGCAAAACCTACATCGACATCAAGGACTACGAGCGCTTGCGTGAGTTGTTCGGGGAATTGCTCCGCGAAGTCCAACGCATCAAGTCGCAAGGCGATTACGAGGCGGCCAAGGCGCTGGTTGAAGGTTACGGCGTCAAAGTGAACCAGGAAGAGCACAAGGAAATTCTGGACCGCGTGGCCGTGTTGGGCGTGGCGCCCTACGGAGGGTTCATCAACCCCGAGATGTCTGCCACCCGCGACGAGGAGGGCAACATCACGGGCGTCGAGGTGACATACCCTGACGACTTCACAGGCCAAATGCTTCGATACAGCGAACAGTTCAGCTTCCTGCCGGACGTCAACTGAAGCCACCCATGAAGGGATTTGTGCCCCGTCTTGCAACCGCGAGGCGGGGCACTTTGTTGTTCCTTTGCATCCCCAATTCTCCGCCATGAAACAGTCCTTGATCGCCTGCTCCTTGTTTTTGAATGCCTTGGTTGCCTTTGCTCAAATTCCTTGCGAAGGAGGGCTGGCCGGCGAATACCCCTGCGAAGGGCTGGACTTGTTGTCGGCATGGCCGCTGGATTCCCTTGGCGGAGGGGCCAACGGCAACGATTGTTGGGGATGGGTGGATCCTGCGTCGGACCGGGAATTCCTGCTTTTTGGGCGGTCCAATGGATTGTCCATTGTGGAGGTTACTGACCCTGTCAACCCCGCGTTTTTGGCTCAGGTACCCACGGCCACGGTGCAAAGCCTCTGGCGAGACGTCAAGGTGTTCGACAACCATGCATTCGTGGTCAGCGAAGCCGCAGGCCATGGCATTCAAATCATCGATTTGACGCAAGTGCTCGACGTGACCGACGGACCCGTGCAGCTTACCCCGGTGTCCCAATACCTGGGATTTGGCAACGCCCACAACATCGCCATGAACGAGTCTACAGGATATGCTTACGGCGTAGGGACCAACACGGCCGCAGGCGGCCTTCACGCCGTCGACGTGAGCGATCCGACAACCCCGATGCCTGCCGGGACATACGAAGCGGCCTACACCCACGATGCCCAAGTGGTCTCTTACCAGGGCCCTGATGCAGACCACCAGGGGGAGGAGTTGGCCTTTTGCTTCAATGGCAGCGCGGGGGTGGCCATCGTGAACGTCACGGACAAAATGGACATGCAGCTCGTGTCGTCGTTCACGTACGCCCAGTCGGCGTACACCCACCAAGGCTGGTTGAACGAGGACCACACCATGGTGTACTTCAACGACGAGTTGGATGAACAAGGGTTTGGCAACGGGACCCGGACGTACATCGCGGACGTGTCGGATTTGGACAATCCCTATGTGGTGGGGTACTACGAGGCGGACAACACCGCCATCGACCACAACCTTTACATCCGTGGGGACAAGGTGTACGCCTCGAACTACTTGAGTGGCCTGCGCATTTCATCCATCGGCGAAGACGGAAGCCTCACGCCATACGCCTACTTCGACACGAATCCTGAAAGCGACGACGTGTCCTTCGATGGAACGTGGAGCAACTACCCGTACTTCCCAAGCGGAACCATTGCCGTGACTGGCTTCACCCATGTCTTCTTGTTGAGCGACCCATTGTTCGAGCCAGAAACAACCCAGGTGGGTGTCGTGCCACAGGCTTCCAGCTTCAAGGCGTACCCCAATCCGGCGCGTGGATCCGTTCGTCTTGAGGGAATCCAAGGGGTTCGATCCTTGGCGTTGATCGACTTGGTGGGCAAAGAGCGGAAAACGTGGGACCGCCTCCCGAACGTGGAGGGGCTTTCGCTCGATTTGTCAGGGGTGGAGCCTGGTTTGCACCTGCTCCGTGCCACAGGATGGAATGGCGAAACGCAGACGGTGCGATTGGTCATTCACTGATTGCCCGACCCGAGGAGCTCGTGCATGATTTCCCGGCAATCGTTGGGGTGCAGGGCACGTCGCAACTCGCCTTCAAGGGCCAGGCTGATGGTGCCTGTTTCCTCACTCACCACCCAAATCAAGGCATCGGTTCCTTCGGACAAGCCCAGGGCCGCCCTGTGTCGCATGCCGAGCTCCACAGGCAAATGGTTGCTCTGGCTGACGGGAAGCACGCAACGGACGCCTCGAATGCGCCCCACTGCGATGTAGAGCCCACCGTCGTGCATGCTGCAATCCTTGTGGAAAATGGCTTCGATGAGGGGGGCGTAGATGTCCGCCACCAACTTGGTGGAACTCTGGATTTGGATGCTTAGGTCGGACGAGCGCTGGATGATGATGAGCGCGCCCTCTTTGCGCTTGGACAACCCTTCGAGTGCCCTCACGATTTCTTCGACGGGCAGGGAAACCCGGTTTTCGGCGTGGCGTTGGGGGAGCAGGTTGGTCAGCCAAGCAGGCGGCTGCTTGAACGACGCCCGGTCCCCAATGGAAAAGAGAAACTGACGCAGTTCTTGCTGAAACACGATGATGATCGCCAAAATGCCGACCCCAATGAACTGTCCCAGGATTTCACCCAGGAACCGCATGCCCATCAGGGTCACGACTTTCCAGATCAGATAAATGGCAAGCAACCCCAAGAAGATGGGGATGGCCGAAGTCCCCTTGGTGAGACGGTAAAGCCAGTACACAATCAGCGCCACAAGGCCGAGGTCGAGCATTTGGACCCCAAGGGTCAGAAAAGGGCTGATGGCATTCCAAAGTTCCATGTCAGGCAAATCTCAAGCAGACGATGTGGGGTTCAGGGCTCGGTGCAAATCTCGCACTTCTCGCGCTTCTCGAACGTCGTGGACCCTCAAGATTTGGGCGCCGCGATCCAGGGCCCACGCGTGCAGGGCTGTGGTGCCATTCAGCGCCTCATCGCTCGACACGTTCAACACCTTCTGGATCATGGATTTCCGGCTCACGCCCACGAGCAGGGGGCGTTGGAGGGCGCGAAAGGCATCCAGCGATTGCAGAAGGGCGTAGTTGTGTGCCACGGTTTTCCCAAAGCCAAACCCGACGTCGAGGATGATTTTCCGGACCCCGCATGCGGTGGCTTGCTTCACCCGTTCGCCCAACGCCGTCAGGATGTCCTGCACGACGTCGTCGTAGGTGGGGTTTTGTTGCATGGTGGCCGGTGTGCCCTGCATGTGCATCATGACGTACGGGCAGTCCGCGTCGGCAACGACCTGCCACATGGTTTCGTTGCCCCCTGTGACGTCGTTGATCCAGTGGGCCCCTTCTTGCAAGGCCCGTTCAGCCACGACGGGGTGGAACGTGTCGATGCTCACCACCGTGTTGGGATGCTTGTCCTGGATGGCGCGCAAAACGGGGGCAAGCCGTCCCCATTCTTCCTCTGCGCCAACTTGCTCGGCTCCCGGTCTCGTGCTTTGGGCACCCAAATCCAAGACATCCGCACCTTCCTCCAACATGCGGCTGGCTTGCGAGACGGCAGCATCCAAGGAGTTGTGTTTGCCACCGTCGTGAAAGGAGTCGGGCGTCACGTTCAGGATGCCCATGATGCAAGGTTCGTGAAAACCCTCCGCCGAACCGGGCATGAAAAGAGACGAGGTAGGGGTCTGCATTGTAACTTTCGCAAGGTAACATGGACACCCTCGCTCAATACGACCAATGCCTTGCAACGTGCGAGGATTTGTTCAAAAGAAAAACCCTGGACTACGGGACGGCATGGCGCATTTTGCGCCCCTCTTCGTTGACCGACCAAATCTTCATCAAGGCCAACCGAATCCGCACCATTCAAGAGGTGGGGGCCGCGAAGGTGGACGAGGGCATTGAGTCGGAATTCGTGGGCATCGTCAATTATTGCTTCATGGCGTTGATTCAATTGACGCTGCCTGCCGAAGCGCCCATGGAGCTGGAGGCAGATGAAGCCAACCGATTGTACGACGAGGCGAAGGAAACGACGCGGCAGCTCATGGTGAAGAAGAACCACGATTACGGCGAAGCGTGGCGGGACATGCGTGTCAGTTCCCTGACCGACCTCATTTTGATGAAGGTCCTGCGGGTGAAGCAAATCGAGGACAACGACGGCCATACGGTCGCGAGCGAAGGCATCGATGCGAACTACATGGACATGGCCAATTACGCCCTTTTCGCATTGATAATGTGTGGAGAAGAGTCAGTTGAATAATGCATAAGTTGAAACAACGATGAAGGTTCTGGATGGATTGACGTGGCTGTCAAGGGTGCTCGTGGGGGGCTTGTTTGTGGTCTCCGGTTTGATCAAGTCGAACGACGCCTTGGGCTTCATGTACAAACTCGAAGAGTACTTCGAACCCGGTGCAATGAACTTGGAGTTCTTGGCTCCTTGGGGGCTGGAGTTGGCGGTGTTTGTCTGCATTGCTGAAATCCTTCTCGGGGTGGCAATCCTCGTGGGTGCCCTCCCGAAGTTGACCGCCGTGTTGACCACGGTGATGATGGTGTTTTTCACGTGGCTCACGTGGTACACCGCGACGTGCGACCCCTATGGAACCAAAGAAATTGTGGACGCGTCAGGGGCCGTGGTGGAAATTGCCAACCAGTGCGTGCTGGAGTGCGGATGCTTCGGGAACGCCATTCCGTTGACGGCGTACCAGAGCTTTTTGAAGGACGTGGTCTTGCTGGTGTTCGTGGCGCCCATCTTGCTCAGCGCATTTTTGGGCAGAATTCGACTCAACACCCCAAGGCAATCGACGTACCTGTATGCCGCGGCACTGTTCGTGACGTACCTGTTTGCGGAGGGCATGCTTGGCTGGGGGTTCCCGGTGCTCTACCTCGCGTTGAACTTGATTGCCGCGGAAGCAGTCAAGCGCAGGAGCAACCATGCCCAAAAGGAATGGTTCATGGCCCTTGCGGTGGTCGCTGTGAGTGGCTTCGTTCAGTACTGGACGCTTGCACACCTCCCGCTGAAGGACTACCGTCCCTATGCCGTTGGCGAAAGCATCATTGAAAACCGCATGACGGCAGAAGAACTCGGGCTTGAAGGGCCGGAGTTTGACAAGGAAATCAAGTTCTCCAATCCCGAAACAGGTGCCGAAACGATGGTGATGCAGTCACGGTACATGGACGAAAAGCTTTGGGACAAATCCAACGAGCCAGGCAAGACGTTCAACGAGACGTACCCCGAGGCGGATTGGGAGAACGCGCGCGAGGTGAAAATCAAAGACGGATACGAGCAGCGCATCTTGGACTTCCAAATGGTCGATCCCGAAGGGAACG
>CAZKGY010000027.1:0-12782 GCA_964552305.1 uncultured Comamonadaceae bacterium | reverse complement strand
GGCGACTCACCCACAGAGGAATCCCCACCAAGGTAGCCCCGCTGGCCGCCGCCAACGCAATCAATCCGTATCCTTCTCTGTGCAACGTCATCGGTCTGGTGTTTTACGCTGCGAAAATGCACCAAAGAAGCACATAGACCGGCGCGGCGTAGAAAAATCCGTCAAACCTGTCCATGATGCCTCCATGGCCAGGCAACAGGTTGCCCGAGTCTTTCATGTTTCGTCGACGCTTCCAAGCGCTTTGTGTCAGATCGCCGGCCGTGGACAGCGCCCCCATCAAGCCACCCAACCACATCCACTCCACACCCAGCACCGCCCAAGCCACGCAGGCAGAAGCCACCGCCCCGCCAATGGTGCCTTCCCAGGATTTTCCAGGCGACACCGCCGGCCAAAGCTTGCGTTTGCCAAACGGCTTGCCCACCAGGTAGGCTCCTGTGTCGTTGGCCCAAATCATCCACAAAAAACCCAAGATGGGCCATGGGTCGTAGGGCTCAGTCTCTCCCATCCACACCAAGGCCGCCAACGCTGGCACAGGAAACAGGGCGAGCACGGCCTTGGGCCACTTCGTGGCAGGGCCCGGCGGGGCCTTGTGCCATTCAGACCAAGCGAGGGCTGCCACCGTGGCCCACAAAAGCGCGTTGCTCCATGCAGACCACGCCACTGCACCCATCACCACCAGCACAAACACGGCCCCGGTCCATGCCCTCGTCGCCGTTTCGTTCGACCCCAGTACACTCATGAATCCAAGGATTGCAACCACTTCTCGGCCGCGTCGGCGTGCCCCTCGGGAACCCAAATCTCCACGGGACGGACAGCGAAGCACATGCCCACGTAGCTCGAATCTTGCTTGTTCAACAAGACGGACGGGATTCCCTCGGCGTCGAGGCCACCCTGAATGAGCGGTGCCATTGTCGCGTCAGGACACCTTGTGGCAAGCACCCATCCCTTCATTCCTCTGCCTTCGGGCCTTCTTCCGCTGGAGCCTCATCTTCAGAAGCATCTGAGGATGACGACTCGGGGGGTGCAGCGGTTTCCGACAGGGTTGCCGTGGCCGGTGCAAAGGGACGCACACCCAAAATGCGTTCGACGTCTTCCTTGAAAATCACCTCGTTGTCGAGCAGCGACTGGGCCAAAGACTCAAGCTTTTCACGGTTGGTCGACAAGATGTCTTTCGCACGGTCGTAGGCCTTTTCGATGACCGCACTCACCTCCTCGTCAATGATGCGGGCCGTCTCCTCGCTGTAGGGCTTGGTGAAGGAGTTCTCTCCTCGGCTGTCGTAGTAGCTTCGGTTGCCAATGCGGTCGTTGAGCCCGTAGACCGACACCATGGCATACGCTTGTTTGGTCACCTTTTCCAGGTCACTCAATGCCCCCGTGGAAATCTTGCCAAAGATGATTTCCTCCGCTGCTCGGCCACCCAGGGCGGCACACATCTCGTCAAAAATCTGCTCCGTCGTGGTGATGGCACGCTCTTCGGGAAGGTACCAAGCCGCGCCCAGGCTTTGGCCACGGGGCACAATGCTCACCTTCACCAGGGGAGACGCAAACTCCACCAACCAACTGACCACGGCGTGTCCCGCCTCGTGAAAGGCGATGGTGTTCTTTTCGTGGTCCGTGATGATTTTGGTACGCTTTTCCAACCCACCAATGATGCGGTCCACCGCATCCAAGAAGTCTTGGTGCGTCACCAGGGTGCGCTCCTTCCTGGCCGCGAAAAGCGCAGCCTCGTTGCACACGTTGGCAATGTCGGCGCCGCTGAATCCAGGCGTTTGCTTGGACAGGAACTCCACGTCGACGCTGTTGTCAGTCTTGATGGGGTTCAGGTGCACTTCAAAGATGGATTTGCGCTCGTTGACGTCGGGCATGTCCACGTAGATCTGCCGGTCGAATCGGCCGGCACGCATCAGCGCCTTGTCGAGGATGTCGGCCCGGTTCGTGGCTGCGAGGATGATCACGCCACTGTTGGTGCCGAAGCCATCCATCTCCGTCAGCAACTGGTTGAGGGTGTTTTCGCGCTCGTCGTTGGACCCGAAGTTCGCGTTCTTGCCTCGGGCACGGCCGATGGCGTCAATCTCGTCGATGAAGATGATCGCTGGGGATTTCTCCTTGGCTTGCTTGAACAAGTCGCGCACCCGCGACGCCCCCACACCCACGAACATCTCCACAAAATCGGAACCGCTCAGGCTGAAGAAAGGCACCTTGGCCTCGCCTGCCACCGCCTTGGCCAACAAGGTCTTGCCTGTTCCTGGAGGGCCCACGAGCAGTGCGCCCTTGGGGATTTTGGCACCCAATTCGGTGTACTTGTCAGGGTGCTTCAAAAAGTCCACGATTTCTTGGAGCTCTTCCTTCGCTCCATCCACCCCGGCCACGTCCGAGAACGTCACGTCGGTGCCTTGGCCTTTCTCGAAGACTTGGGCCTTGGACTTTCCAATGTTGAAGATTTGACCACCTCCCGCAGGGCCTCCACCCAATCGACGCATCAAGAACATCCAGACGGCCACCATGAGTCCGAGGAAAATGACCCAGCTCAAAATCTGACCGCCCCATTCGTTGGGTGGCTCGTAGCGCACCTCAAAACCGTGGGTTTCCTGCAACTCCTTCAACTCGGTCTGGTACACCTCGCCGCTGGGGATGTGCATGAAAGCATCCGACCCTGCGTAGAGGGATTGAAGGAGCTGAGAGTCCGTCTTGCCCTCGGCTAGGCTGTCTCGGACCGCCTTGGTGAAGTACAAGCTTGCGTTCGAGCCGTCGTGCTGCACGCGTGCGATTTGGCCTTTGGCAGCCATGGACTTGAAGTCGGACCACTGCATTTGGCGTTCGCTTCCAGACCCACCTACCATGACCATGGTCAACAAGAACATCGCCACGATGGCGTAGACCCAATAGAAATTGAGTTGCTTTCCAGGCTTCATGCCTCCCCCTTCTGGACGGGAGTCTGACCCCGAGCCAGTGGATTTTGGGTTCTTCTTTTTCATGCGTTCTCTTGTGCCTTGTGATGCTGGGCAGGGGCGTCTCCCCACAACTCCTCCAGCGCATAATGGGCGCGAGACTCGTCGTGAAAGATGTGGACCACCACGTCGCTGTAGTCCAGAATCACCCACTCTCCCCCTCTTAAACCATGAACACCCCATGGACGTTCATTCAACGTGGTGGTTGTGGTTGCTTCCACCGAGCGTGCCAAGGCTTCCACTTGCGTCCGGCTGGTGCCAGAAGCAATGACAAATGTCGAAGCAATGGCGTGGGTCAACGGACGCAAGTCCAAAGACACGATGTCGTGGGCCTTCAAGGAATCCAAGCCTTCAACAATGGCTTGGGTCAGTGCCTCAGTGGGCGGAGGGGTGATTGGGTTCATCGGCGTTCGCCTTGTAAAGGTACTACTTTTGGCAAGGTTCAATTCGTTTGCCGCCCTGAAGGCCGGTGCCAACGATTGCCAAATTCGCGCCCATGAATTGGTCCCATCAACACCTCAAGGAAGCTGGCAGCACCAACGATTGGGCCATGGCTTGGTTGAAACAACGAAGCCTGACGCATCCCCTGCTCGTGACCACAGACCATCAAACCTCGGGGCGTGGCCAACGAGGCAAGACGTGGGAGGGCCAAAAAGGCCTGGACTTGGCCATGAGCTTTGTGGTTCCTGTGCGTGGTCCCCTTCACCCTCCATCCCTGAACAAAGCCGTGGCTGTGGTGGTGAGGCAAACCCTCGCTGGGCTCGATTCCTCCTTGGATCCTGTCCTGGAAATCAAATGGCCCAACGACGTCTTGATCCGTCGAAACAACCAATGGGAGAAGGTGTGCGGCATTTTGGTTGAAAACGTCTGGCGTGGGGCGGAATGGACCCATGTCGTGGTGGGTGTGGGTGTCAACGTGAACTCCAACCCTGACGTCGAACGGGCCACCAGCCTGAAGGCGATGGCCGGCAAGGAGTTTGACGTTCCAGCCCTTGCCCAAACGATGGCGTCGGGGATTCTGGACACCATCCAGGGCGGCCTGAAGGAAGCGGCCGCGTACGCGAACCACCTCCACGGATGCCACGAGGCACGTCCCTTCCTCGTTCAAGGCGAACGTCGAACCGGTATCTTTATGGGCGTCAACCGTGAAGGCCTGGGTGAATTCCTTTGGGCGGACCGCCGAGAAGACCTGCCATCCACGGACGTGGTGTGGCTTTGGGATCAGGCGTAACGGCCCTGCAGGGCGCTGGTCATGGACGCAAACAGCCCATTCAACGCAGGCTCTACCATCATCTTGGTGAAGGGGTTGAGTTCGGCGTCACAAATGACCTGGCATTCCGTTCCTTCGCCGGCCGAAACGACCCAGATGGACAAACTGAACTTCACGGGCGTCGGGGCTTCTGTGACCAGGCGGATTGCCTCCGCGTCGTCGCCAGAATGGGGTGCTTTGGCCAGGTGAATCGCCACGCCGCCTGTGACCTTGAATTGGCAGCGCGTACCGTCGTGCTGAAAGTCGGACACAGGCCCTTCCTGCAGAAGCGCGCCAATGGTCGTGAAATCTGCGAGGTCCGTGCGCACCGCGTCTGGGGAAGCCTGCAGGGGCACTTTGGGGGATTCGATGCGTGTCATGTCGCCATGCGTTGTTCGCTCCAAGCCACAGGGTCGGAAGACCATGCGGCCAACAAGGTGGACTGGTCTTCGGTGACGTACCCTTCGGAGACCGCTTGTTCAATCATGGTTGGGTAATCGGTGAGCACCTCAAAGGGGCATTTGGCCTCTTCGAAACGCGTCGCAGAATCAGGGAATCCGTAGCTAAAAATGGCCACCAGCCCCTTCACTTCAATGCCTTCGCTTCGCAACGCTGCCACGGCGTTCAAGCTGCTTTTGCCCGTGGAAATCAGGTCTTCGATGACCACTACGTTGCTGAAGGCATCCAAATCGCCCTCCACTTGACGTCCAGTGCCATGTTCTTTGGCTGCGCTCCGCACGTAGCAAAACGGCAACCCGAGTTCCTGTGCCACAAGGGCGCCCAAGGCAATGCCCCCAGTGGCCACCCCTGCAATTGCATCGGGTTTGCCAAACGACTGCTCCACCACTTCTGTCGCCATTTGACGAACAAACGTTCGCACGGAAGGATGGGACAACAGCTTTCGGTTGTCGCAGTATATGGGTGAAAGTCGACCGCTCGCCCACGTGAATGGTTGCAGTGGACGAAGTTGAATGGCTTTGATGCGCAGCAGGAATTCCGCTACCTTTCGGCGTTGATTGGACGCAATGGTCATGCCACAAAGCTACGATGTATTCATGCTGAACCGAAGGGTGCTTTTCCGGGCATCCGACGGCCCTCGCGTGGACGATTCGCATGACCCTGACGCCTCATTCCTTCGCCTTTTCGACCCACCCCACCGGGTGCTGAGGGAGCTCCCCTCGTTGCTGCGCAAGAGCCCCGACTTGAAGGAAGTAACCATCCATTCGAGCAACCTTGAAGAAACGTGGATGACCTTCTGTGCGTCCTACCGCGAGATTGCAGCCGCGGGTGGTGTGGTGACCGACGAGGAAGGGCGCGTGTTGTGGATCCAACGCAACGACAAATGGGACCTTCCCAAGGGCAAGTTGGAAGCTGGGGAATCGCTGGAAGAAGCCGCCATCAGAGAAGTGGAAGAAGAGACGGGGATTTCCGCCTTGACCATCACGGGCGAGGCCTACACCACCTTTCACACCTACGAATCCGAAGGCGTCGTCTACCTCAAATCGACGTTTTGGTTCCCCATGAAGCACGACGGGAATCTCACCCAAGGAGTGCCGCAAGCCATTGAAGGCATTTCAGACGTGTGTTGGTTGGAACAACCCTTCCCCGAATCGACTTTGAGCAACACGTTTGGGAGCATCAAGACCGTGCTTGACGCGCTGCTTTAAGGGCGTCGCGCACCTCGCTTGTTCAGCGTGCGCTGCAGGTCGGCGAGAAGTCCCTCGCTCGGAAGCCTGGCTTGATGGGTTGCGATGGTGCCGTCGGGCTTGACAAGCACCACTTGAGGCACGCCCTGAAGATGCAACCGGTCCCACCAAGCGGGGTCGCGCCCCACCCATTGCACGCGTTCCTTCGTCGACATTCGATCGGACAAGGTGCGTTTCCATCCTTCGTTGCTGTCGTCCACCGACAACACGCCCCACCCCACCTGCCTGGTGTCCAAACGCTCCATGAACGAGCGAAGCACCGCCCGTTCCCTCATGGCCGTGGAAGACCCATCCTTCACCACCAACCAAACAAACCACCTCGAATCCGATTCAGACGCCCATGCCGGTTCAATGTCCCCATTGGGCATCATCCACATCAAGTCTCCCCACGATTGTGCCGTGCGCGGGTAGCGCTGGGTTTGCTCGGCCAAACGACGGGCCTCTGCCACGTCGCACTGGTCGCGCCACCTGGCCTCCCACCACGCCTTGAATGCTCCACGTGGTTGCTCGTCAGACGCCATCCACAGGGTGAGATGCACCTCGTTGACGGACCATCCCAACGCTTGCGACAAGCTGTCCGTTTGGCCGTAGCCCACCCACCTTTTCCAAGGCATGCCCTGCTCCGCAAGACGGTCGGACCATCCTTCGCTCTTCAACCGCCACGATTCGCACCAACCGGGGGAAGCGAGTTGTTCCGTCATGCTTCGAGGGTCTGCTGGCGTGTCTTCAAGGAAAGGATCAAATTCGTGCGCCTGTGCGCCCAAACTCATTTGCCAAGCCATGCATTCGTACGCAAACAAGTCGCCCCACAAAGTGTTTGGCCGAAAGCGGTCGGCAAACGCACGCCATTGTCCTTGTCCGGAATCCAACGCCGCACGAAGGTTTTGGCTGGCTTCATTCCTGGCCTCCTCGGACGAACCCACAGCACCTGTGGCCATCAGCTGGTACAAGTCCAACGAATCGAGGTCAGCCCTCACCCACGCTTGCACCTCGTCAAGGGCTGTGCCTGGATGGTGTGCCTGGTACTTCACCACGCCGGTGTTGCCACGAAGTTTGGCTGGAAGAGCCTCTGGCACGACGAGCGTGACGGTGTCTATGCCAGGCAAGGCATTGTCCACCACCAGCACCCATTCCCAAGGCAAGGACTCCAACACGTAGACGCCCGACGGCACCTCGGGCCATGCACACCACCCCTCGTCGTCCACCACCAGATCTTGCCCTTGCACCGTCGACTGCGTGACCCCGTCAATCCATGCCCCCACGTGAAGGGTGTGACCGAGCCGGGTCGTTTGGGGCGCTGGCAAGCCCGTGGCGTCCACCCAATGGATTACCAAATCGGATTGGGCTTGCACCAAGGGCAAGGCCATCCACCAAGCGCAAGACACGCATGCCAGCAATCGAGCCAACATCAACGCGCAAAGCGATGGGCAATGGCGTCGGGCACAAAGGCTGCCACGTCGCCACCGTGTTTCAAGACGTCACGCACCACCGTCGAGTGAATGGCTGCGAACTGCAAATCGGTCAAGAGGATGACCGTGTCCATGTCTGGCCGCATGGCGCGCGTCATCGACGCAATGGTCTGCTCGTAGGTGAGGTCGCTTTCGTTGCGCACCCCACGAAGTTGGGTCGAGGCACCGACGCTGCGGCAAAAATCCACCGTCAACCCGTCGTAGGTTTTGACCACCACCCTGGGTTCGTCTGCAAAGGTCTCTTCAATCATGGCAAGCCGTTCCTCCGTGGAAAACATGCATGATTTGCTGCTGTGAACCCCAACGGCAACGACGACCTCATCGAACAGGTTCAAGCCGCGCCGAACCACGTTTTCATGGCCTTTGGTGATGGGGTCAAACGACCCTGGAAAAACCGCTTTTCGCATTCAGTCGAAGGTAAACAAACTGAAATGGACATGGCCATACTTGCGGGTCAACTTGAAGCCGGGCTCGTGGTCGAAGGACCGCCGTTCTCCGTGCTCAAGGATGAACCACCCTCCGTCCGCCACCCAGTTGCCTTCCGCGACAAGCTTGGGCAACTTCTCCAGTTCGGGCAAATCGTACGGCGGATCCGCAAACACGAGGTCAAACTGCGTCATGGGCCGTTGCAGGAACTGAAACACGTTTCCGCACACGGCCTGCAGGTCGTCGGTTGGCAACGCGGCCGCTTGGTTCGTCATGAACCGACAAGCCTTGGGCGCCTTCTCCACGGCGGTCACTGACCCTGCGCCACGGCTGAGGAATTCAAGCGAAACCACCCCTGTGCCTGCAAACAAATCCAAGACATGGGCGCCTTCCACGTCCACCCTGGAAGACAACAAATTGAACAACCCTTCGCGACCGAAGTCGGTCGTCGGCCTGCCGGCGAATCCCTTCAGTTCAGGCAACCTTCGACCCTTCCATTGGCCTCCTGTTATCCGCATGACACAAGCGTTTGCGCGACTGACTTCCAGCCATCAGGCTCCTGCGTCGGTTGAATCACCGGCAAAAAGCGCTCCCACCCGTTCGTCAGCGCGCGGTCGCCAGACCAAAGCACACGGGCCTCTCCGACTTCCCCTTCGCCTCGGTGAATGGCGTTGACCATGGCGTACAAGGCGTCTTCCGGTTGGAACCCCTCCTCCAGGCGATGCACCCATTGCAGGCGTTCTCCCACCATGGCCGTCATGGAGGCCCCTCCTTTTCGTACGTCCACCCTCAACGACCAGCCCTGAAACGGTTGCTCCCTTCCCCATTGCACCAAGTCCCGAACGAGCACATCCGCCCAGTGAATGGACCTCGCCTGAGGAAAGGTGGCATTCAGGGCGACCGTCCAGTCTTCGCTCGGACAAACGATGGCGACAGGAAGCTCGTTCAATTGCTCAAGAACCATGCCTTTGCACCCTTGACTGCTTCCCGCTTGGGCGCCGTGATGCATGGCGTGCACGTCATTCATCCAAGCATTGTCCTCGCCTTGGGGACTCATCTCGGCGGGGACCACGGTGGTCTGCTGTCCCCATTCGGAGGCCACCACTTGCACCCCTGCCCCAACTTGATTGCGAAGGGCCTTGAGCACCTCCAGAATCATGTCTGCCCGCACAATTTCCCGGCGACCGACCTTGGCCCCGTCACCGGGTGGCAACCAGGTCAACCAACGTCCATCCCAAATCAGTGCCAGACGGGTCACACGCGATCAGTTTCGCCAGTTCCCGTCTCGGTGGAAGTCGTTCAAGGAACCGAAACGCAGCGTGTCCTTCCTCACCCCTTCACGTCCAAAGGGCGTGGGGTCCTGGACAAGGATGCTTGGCTTGGGAACGCGTCCCACCTCCACCACGCCGAAGCGCATCACAAATCGCTCGCCGGTGTAAGGGCTGAAGTAAAGAGAATCCAAGCTGACCGAAGGAAGCTTCCTCGCCTTCCTCACCTCTGGGGTGAAGTTCTCCTTGAAGAACGACGTGTACAACGTGTCTCTGACCTTGTAAGCGGTTTCGTCGTTGGCGATGCGCTCGAGCAAGCCCTCTTCCGTCAAATCCATCGTCTCGGCCAAAGCCGCCACCTCGCCCCGCGCAATCACGTAACCTTGGTCCCGGCTTTCCCCCTCGCTCAAGGTATCGTGGAACGAGCCCATGCTGAACTCCACGGGCACCACCTCCGACTGAATGAAGGCCGTCAGGCTGTCAAACGAATCCGCGAAGTTGCCGTACAATTCGAGGTGCATCTCCTGCGCGTCACGAATGTCCGAAAGGCGCTGGATGGTGGTTTTGTTCACGCGCTCCTGCGTCGCGCGGAATTCAATTTCCTCGTCCACGGAGTAAAACACGGCGTATCCCAGCGCCAGGGCAGCCAGAGCGCCTCCAGCCATCAACCCACGGTAGGCGGTTTGGCTCAGCTTTTCCAGCACCACGGGCATCGCCAAAGCACCCACGGCAATCAACGCCAACGAGGCGTACAGCATGGCCATGGGTTGGCTCTCCAGCTCGTCTCCGCTCAAGTATTTGGTCAAAAAACCAAGCCCTGCGAGGAACATCAAGATGCTGATGATGTACTTGTTGATTTCGCTGAAAAACTTTTCCATGTCTGACGATTTGCGAAGCCAAAACTACGCAATGGAACGCACCCTTCCATGCATGTCGTCCTACCTTCGAAGACGCAACCATGTCCAGCGAGAATTCAAGCCCCACGTCATCGAGGCGAGCCAGCGAGCTCGAGGCTCGATTGCTGGGCCAAATTCCCTTTGACCCGACCGAAAGCCAGGCGCGGTTCGCCTACGTTTGGTCCCGGTTCATGGCCTCCGAAAAGCCGCGATGCGCGCTGATTCTTCGAGGCTATGCCGGGACAGGCAAAACGACCTCGGTCGGTGCGGCGGTTCGAACCATGCGGGATTTGAAGCTGAAAAGCGTCTTGCTCGCGCCAACTGGCAGGGCCGCCAAGGTCTTGTCTCGGCATGCAGGCCAAACCGCATCCACCATCCACAGGCACATCTATCGCCCCAAAAAAACGGCCGAAGAGGGCACCGCCTACGGCCTCATGCCCAACCGTCGAACGGACACGCTTTTCATCGTAGACGAGGCGTCGATGATTGGCGAAAGCGGTGGTCTTCCCTCCGGAGGGTTTCAATACCGCAGCCTGTTGGACGATCTGATCGAATTTGTCTATTCAGGGCATGGATGTCGCCTGATGTTGATTGGCGATGATGCCCAACTTCCCCCCGTGGGTGCCTCTGAAAGCCCTGCCTTGCAAGGGTCCAAATTGCGGGACAACTTCGACCTCACGTTGGCCGAAGTCACCTTGGACGACGTGGTGCGTCAAGAACTGGATAGCGCCATCTTGAGCAATGCCCACGACCTACGCATGCGGATGGCCGTGACAGATGCGCACAATCCAGCCCCCCTTCCGAGGTTTGAAACCGGCACGGGATTCCACCGGGTGTCAGGGCATGAGCTGGAAGACCTGCTGACCGACCTCCACGCCAACCATGGCGAAGACAACTTCGTCGTCATCACCCGTTCCAACAAGCGCGCCGTCCAATTCAACCAGCAAATTCGGGCACGCCTGTTGTGGATGGAAGACGACTTGAACGTGGGCGATCGATTGATGGTCGTGGCCAACAACTACCACTGGCTCGCCGAACACGAAGAGTTGGCCACCAACCTGATCGCCAACGGTGATACGCTGATTGTGGATCGCATCGTCTCCCGATTCACGCGCTACGACATTCCCTTCGCGGAAGCCGAGGTGCGCTTGGCTGACGTTCCTGACTACCCCAGTTTTTCGGTGCACATCAACCTGAGCGTCCTCGCTTCCGAGCGCGCGTCTCAGTCCCGGGCAGAACGCAAGTCGCTGTACGACATGGTTAGCCAGGACCATGCCCACCTCATCAGCCGAGGCAAAATTCACGAAGCCACCAATGCCGATCCGTGCTACCAAGCGTTGCAAGTCAAGTTTGCCTACGCCTTGACCTGCCACAAAAGCCAAGGGGGACAATGGCCAGCGGTCGTTGTGGACCAGGGATACATGACCGAAGAGAGGGTGGATTTGGAGTGGTTGCGTTGGCTTTACACCGCCCTGACAAGGGCGGAGAGCGAACTTCACTTGCTCAACTTCGCCGACGTGTTCTTTGAGGCGTGACGCAAAAAAGGCGGCCGAAGCCGCCTTTTCGATGCTGATTGTCAACCAATCACGCCATGTCGCGCTGGCTGAAGAAGAAGGCTCCTTCGATGGCTGCGTTCTCGTCGCTGTCTGAGCCGTGCACCGCGTTGGCCGCGATGCTCTCTGCGAAATCGGCACGGATGGTGCCTGGCGCGGCTTCGGCAGGATTCGTGGCACCGATCAAGGTGCGAAAGTCCGCCACGGCGTTGTCCTTTTCAAGGATGGCCGCCACGATGGGCGCAGAAGTCATGTACTCGGTCAGTTCCCCGAAGAAGGGACGTTCCTTGTGCACCGCGTAAAACGCAGCTGCATCGTCCATGCTGAGATGGGTCCACTTCATCGCTTTGATGGTGAAACCTGCACCGATGATGCGGTCGATGATTTTGCCGGTGTTCCCTGCGCCGGTGGCGTCAGGCTTGATCATGGTGAAAGTGCGGTTGGTCGCCATGGGTAAAAGTTTGTTGCTTGAATTTGGATTGCAAAAATACACCTTCCCATGTCTTTCGCCACGCCAAAACCTCATTGGACGCTGTATTTTCGCGACATGAACACAAATGCATCGTTGAGTTCGGCCGATTTGATGGCCTTGGAAGACGCCCACGGGGCACACAATTACCATCCGCTGCCCGTCGTGCTAGATCGTGGAGAGGGCGTGCGTGTGTGGGACGTGGAAGGCAAGGAGTACTTCGATTTCTTGAGCGCCTACAGCGCCGTGAACCAAGGGCATTGCCACCCTCACATTGTGGGAGCTCTGCAAAGGCAATCCCAGCGGCTCACCTTGACATCAAGGGCTTTTTACAATAGCAATCTTGGGCCCTTTGAGAAATTTATGACGGAGCTTTTCGGTTACGACAAAGTACTGCCGATGAACAGCGGGGTGGAAGGTGGCGAAACTTCCAACAAACTTGCTCGGAAGTGGGGGTATCAGAAGAAAGGGATTCCAGAAAATCAGGCCCGCATTTTGTTTGCGCATGGCAATTTCTGGGGTCGCACGCTTGCGGCAATTTCAAGTTCTGATGATCCATTAAGCTACAAGGATTTTGGGCCTTACATGCCTGGATACGATCTCATACCCTACAACGATTTGGAAGCATTGGAACGCGAGTTGAAAGACCCCAACGTGTGTGCCTTCATGGTCGAACCCATCCAAGGTGAGGCTGGTGTGGTGGTTCCGGACGAAGGTTATCTCGCTGGGGGTCGACGGCTTTGTACCAAATACAATGTGTTGTTCATCGCAGACGAAGTTCAGACTGGCATTGCCCGC